>NZ_JAWLHP010000031.1:8552-36042 GCF_041690275.1 Thioalkalivibrio sp. | reverse complement strand
GCTCCCGGCGACTGTGCGGCTTCTGGTACCGGCGCCCCGGAGCGGAAGCAAATGGCGTGCGAGACCGGTTACGCGATTAGCCGCAGCAGGTTGCGTCGCAGGCACGACCCCGCCGGTGCTGCCGATGAGCCGGAATCCGGCTTTTTGGTGCGCGAACCAGCGGCTACCGTTCGGGGCATGCCGTTTTCGTGTGCGCACGCGCGCGGGGACTTACGCAAATTCCTCACAGATTCTGCGCCGGTCTTTCCAAGTGTTTGATTAAATGGCGTCCCCACGGGGATTCGAACCCCGGTCGCCGCCGTGAAAGGGCGGTGTCCTAGGCCTCTAGACGATGGGGACGCAGAGGCAGCGTCGATACTGCAGTGCTACTCCGGGGGACCTTTCGGCTCGGCCCCGTCACCGGGACTGTGCAGAAGGGTCGTCACTACTCCGTTAAAGACGAGCAGGAATCCGATGGGCACCATCGCGATCATGGGCTTGGCCCAGTTATCGCTGCCGGCGAACATCATACCGAAACCACCGAGGAGGCCGATGATCCCGAGCACGAGTCCCACATACAGGGAAAGCATCCCGAACCTGTGCATAGCCGTCTCGCACGTCACCTTTTGGTGGAGCCAGGCGGGATCGAACCGCCGACCTCCTGCATGCCATGCAGGCGCTCTCCCAGCTGAGCTATGGCCCCGAAAGGCGAGCGCGCAATTTACCCATGGGCCCCAGACCTGTCAAGCCGCCTCTGCAGAAATTCTGGCCTGTGCGCGTTCGATCCGGGCGATGGTGCGCTCCCGGCCCACCAGCTCCAGGGTTTCGTCGATCGCGGGCGAAGCGGTGCCGCCGGTCAAGGCCACGCGCAAGGGCAGGGCCACTTTGCCCAGCTTCAGGTCAAGGACCTCGGCCGTGCGCATCACAACCTGATGCAGGGCCTCCTTCTCCCACCGGCCGAGCGCCCGGAAGCCGTCGTGGAGTGCCTGCAGCACCGGCAGGGCGTCCTGGTTCAGGTTCTTCCGGAAGGCCTTTTCGTCGTATTCCGAGAACTCGCGGTAGAAGAAGGCGCTGGATTCCGCCATTTCGCGCAGGGTCCTGCAACGATCGCGCTGCGCCAGCACCACTGACCGGGGTTCGGGGCCATCCGCGGGGTCGATGCCGATCCGGCCGAGGTGCCAGCGCAGTTCACGGGCCACGTGATCCGGCTCCTGCACCTTGATGTAGTGCTGGTTCAGCCAGAGGAGCTTCTCGGGATTCACCGCGGACGCCGACTGGTTGACCTCGGCGATGTCGAACATGCGGACCAGCTCGTCCAGGGTGAAGATTTCCTGATCGCCATGCGACCAGCCCAGGCGCACCAGGTAGTTCAGCAGCGCCTCCGGCAGATACCCCTCCTCCCGGTAGACCATCACCGACACGGCGCCGTGGCGTTTCGACAGCTTGGTCCCGTCGGGACCAAGGATCATCGGAAGATGGCCGTAGCGCGGCGGCTCGACACCGAGTGCCTTGAGGATGTTGATCTGCCTTGGCGTGTTGTTCAGGTGATCGTCGCCGCGGATGACGTGGCTTATCCCCATATCCATGTCGTCGACCACCACCGTGAGGTTGTACGTGGGCGTGCCGTCGGAACGCGCGATGATCAGGTCGTCGAGCTCGCTGTTCTGAAACGCGACCTTGCCACGGACCATGTCATCGACCACGGTCACGCCCTCCTCCGGGGTCCGGAAGCGGACCACCGGCCGCACACCCTCGCGGGGTTCGGTGCGGTGGCGGCAGCGGCCGTCGTAGCGTGGCTTCTCCTTGCGCTCCATCTGCTCCGTGCGCATCGCCTCCAGCTCCTCGCGGGTGCAGTAGCAATGGTAGGCGTGACCCGACGCCAGCAGCTGCTGGATCACCTGGCGGTAACGGTTGAGGTGCTCGGTCTGATAGAAAGGGCCCCGGTCGTAGCTCAGCCCCAGCCACGCCATTCCCTCCAGGATGGCGTTGACGGCCTCGGTGGTGCTCCGCTCGCGATCGGTATCCTCGATGCGCAGGATGAATTCCCCGCCGTGGTGCCGCGCGTAGAGCCAGGAAAAGAGGGCGGTGCGCGCGCCGCCGATGTGCAGGTAGCCGGTGGGGCTCGGGGCGAATCGGGTGCAAATGCTCATGGCGCAGCTCGCGTTAACCGGAGGGGTGTGAACGGGATAGCGTAGCAAAGTCCACCTGCGGCAACAGCCACACCCGAAGCCGATACGAGCGGCGCAATGTGGGCCACGCGAAGCGGCCCCAACCTTACATGGCCGAAGCAGCCACCCCGAGCCATGAAGATGCCCCTCCCCCGCTTGCGGGGCAAATCCGTCGGGAGCGGATTTCGAACCGTCGCAGGCAGGCCCGAAGGGTGGAGGGCGGGATGCGCGGAGTCACGGCTGAGGTGGGGATGTGGCGCCGACCCCGGCCCTTAACCCCGGCCCCTCTCTCGCAAGCGGGAGAGGGGGAGTTCAGTCTTCCGCCCGGGGATTCCGGGTTGCGAACGGGACGCTGGTAGCGTAATGTCCCTGCTGCGTTCATGGGAATGAACGCGATCGAATCGGCCGGCCATGTGCCGGCAGACCATGACCCTCCAGGTGTCCCGCCCCAATGCTGATGGGCGCGGGATGAAACGGGAAGCAGGTGAGAGGCCTGCGCTGCCCCCGCAACGGTAAGAGGAGGTCCCGGGCCATCAGGCCCGTGGCTGAACGGGATGAAAGCCACTGCGCCCCTGGCGCGGGAAGGCATCCCGGCACATCGAGGCCCGGCCCGATGTTCCCCGAGCCCGGAGACCGGCCTGAAGGGTTGCAACCGGACCGCGGTGGGCCGTCTGGCGGAACCGGGCACGCGCATTGCGCCGTGTCCCCGGGCCGTGATGCCCGCCCCGCCGCGACTATGGCTTGCGGAGGGCAACCATGAAGCATTCCAGTTCCGTTCGGGTCCTTCTGACCCGGAGCATCTTCCTGTCATCGTGCCTTGCGGCGACGGCGATCCAGGCCGCAGAGCGCCTCGATCCCATCGTGGTCACGGCCACGCGGGCGCCACAGACCATCGATCAGACCCTTTCGTCGGTCACGATCATCGAACGTGAGGAAATCGAGGGCCTGCAACCGCAGCAATTCACGGATCTGCTGCGCGGCCGCGCCGGGGTCGGGGTGGCCGACACCGGGCCCTTTGGCAAGCCCTCCAGCGTGTTCACGCGCGGCACGAACTCCAACCACACGCTGCTGCTCGTCGATGGCGTGCGGATGGGCTCCGCCACCACGGGCTCGCCCGCCTGGCAATACCTGCCGCCGTCCGAGATCGAGCGGATCGAGATCGTGCGCGGACCACGCACAAGCATCTACGGCTCGGATGCGATCGGCGGCGTGATCCAGATCTTCACCCGCGAGGGGCGCGAGGGACCGCCGCGCGTGAACGCCTTTGTCGGCGGCGGCAGCTTCAATACCCGCGAGCTCGGAGCGGGTGTCGCCGGCGGCACAGCGAAAACCCGCTACAGCCTGTCGGCAAGCCATTTCGACACCGACGGCATCGACGTGCTGACCGGGGTCGGAGACGACGACCCCGATGGCTACGACAATGCCTCTGTCTCGGGCAAGGTTCGGCACGGGTTCGACAACGGGATGGAGGTGTTTGGCAGCCTCCTGTACTCCGAGGGCAGAACGGAGTTCGATGCCGACGAGTTCATCTTCGACCCCGAGACCTTTGAACTCGTCGACGTGAGGCCCTTCGCGCCCGCCTACAGCGACTACCGGCAATCAGCCGTCCGCGTCGGTGTGCGCAGAGCGCTCACTGACACCTGGGATACCCAGCTGGCACTGTCCCAGTCGCGAGACGAACTGTTCACCCTGGAGGGAGGAAGCGTCGCCGACCGGGAATCGAGGTTCGACACGCGCCGGGACATGGCAGACTGGCAGAACACGGTCAGTCTGCCCGGAGGCTGGTTGCTCCTCGGCGGCATCGACGCCTACGAAGACCGGGTGAGCAGCACCGAGGCCTTTGCCGAGGATTCCCGCTACAACGTCGGAATCTACTCGGTCGTCGACGGTCAGCTCGGCCGCCACGACCTGACGGCGAGCCTGCGCCGCGACGACAACGAACAGTTCGGCGGGAAGACCACCGGGCAGCTGGGCTGGGGCCTCCCCGTTTCCGGCACGACGCGCGTTCGGGCCTCCGTGGGGACCGCCTTCAATGCACCCACCTTCAACGAACTCTACTTTCCCGGCTCCGCGTTCTTCGAGGGCAACCCCGAACTCGACCCGGAGGAATCCCGCACGCTGGAACTGGGTGCACGATACGCCTCCGGCCCCGTCTTCATCGATGCCGCCGTGTTTCATACCCGGATCGATGACCTGATCACCAATGTCACCGACGACCAGGGAAGATTTTCGCCCCGGAATGTCGACGAGGCGCGCATCCAGGGGCTGGAACTCGAGGGTGGCTATCAAGCCGGCGACTGGATCGCACGCGCCGCCGTCACGCTTCTGGATGCGGAGGACCGCGAGACAGGAAACGAACTGCGCCGGCGTCCACCCGCCAGCGCGCGTCTTGACATCGACCGCCGGATCGGCAATCTCTCCGTGGGCGGGAGCCTGTTGGCCCAGGCGCGCAGCTTCGAGGATTCCGACAACACAGAACGCCTCTCCGGATTCGCCACCTTCGATCTTCGGGCATCCTACGCGATCGACCGGGAATGGACGGTGAGCGCATCGGCGCAGAATCTGTTCGATCGCGACTATGTCGTGGCGCGCCAGTTCGGCACCGACTACAACCAGCCTGGCAGGGGTCTGTTCGTCACCCTGGATTATCAGCAGCGTTAGCGTGAAAGTCACGCCTTTCCCCCTCTCCCGCTTGCGGGACAGGGCCGCCAAAGGCCGGGGACAGATTTGCCAATCTGTCCCCGGGGGCGCTCCCCCGCAAGCGGGGGAGGGAGATTGTTGTTGTGAAGGATGGCGCAAGGGCCAAGCAGTTAGCGCTGCAGGAGGCCAACTCGCCTGGCCGATGCTTTTTTTCAAGAACGTCTGGAGATTCACGATGGGCAAGCGCCTTACCCGCATCACCACGCGCACCGGTGACGACGGTACGACCGGGCTCGCCACGGGCCCGCGCGTGCCGAAGGATTCCGTGCGGATCGAGGTCATGGGCGATGTCGATGAACTGAACAGCGTACTGGGCATGGTGCTCTCGAGCGCAATCCCGCGGGCGCAGGCTGGCTGGCTGCTGGAGATCCAGCACGACCTGTTCGACCTCGGCGGCGAACTGGCCATGCCCGGCGAGTCGCTGCTTCCCGACGATCGGGTGGCCTGGCTGGAGGACCGGCTGGAGGAGGTGAACGCGAATCTGCCCCCGCTGCGCGAGTTCATCCTGCCGGGCGGGGGTCCCGCGGCCACCAGCTGCCACCTCGCACGCGCCGTCAGCCGTCGTGCGGAGCGTCACCTCGTGCGCCTTGCCCGCGACGAGACCGTGACCACTGCTGCCCGCCAGTATCTGAACCGGCTCTCGGACCTGCTGTTCGTGCTGGCCCGGTTCCTCGCGCGCGAGGCCGGCGATGGCGAGGTCTTCTGGCGGAGCCGCCGCGTGCGCGGGACCGACGCGGCGAAGGAAGACGATTGATGCCGAAACCGACGGCGGGACCCCGGCCCCCTCGCCTGTCGTGGCTTGCGGTGCTGGTCCTTTGGCTCGTCCTGCCGGCCACGGGGCTGACGGCGGCCGCAGGCGCTGTCAGCGTCTCCGACGACCGGAACCGGACTGTTACGCTCTCCGAACCGGCCCAGCGCATCGTCAGCCTGGCTCCGCATCTGACCGAACTGCTCTTCGCGATCGGCGCCGGCGACCGCATCGTGGCCACCGTCGCGCATGCGGACCACCCCGAGGCCGCGCGTTCGATTCCCCGCCTGGGCACCGCGGCCCAGCTCGATCTCGAGCGGCTGCTGGCGGCATCGCCGGACCTGGTGATCGCCTGGGGGAGCGGCAGCCCCGGAGCGGCGCTGGAGCGCGTGGAGACGCTGGGGATCCCGGTCTATTACAGCGAGCCCGGTGACTTCGAGGGGATCGCCGCAAATCTGCGGCGGCTGGGCCGGCTCGCCGGGCAGCCGGAGCGCGGCGCCCGCGAGGCCAGTGCCTTCCTCGATGCCATCGCGACGCTGCGCGACCGATTCGCCGATCGTCCCGAGGTCCGCGTCTTCTATCAGGTCTGGGATCAGCCCCTGATGACGGTGAACGACCGGCATCTGATCGGTCAGGCGATCCGACTCTGCGGCGGGCGGAACATCTTCGGGCACCTGGACAATCGGGTACCGCGTCCGGGGCTCGAGGCGGTGATTGCGGCCGATCCCGAGGCGATCGTCAGCGGCGGTCCTGGCGAAGAACGGGCGGACTGGCTGGACGGCTGGCGGGACTGGACCCAGCTCACCGCGGTGCGCCGGGGCAACCTCTTCTTCATTCCGCCGTCGCTGCTCCAGCGACACACCCCGCGCCTCGCGGAGGGTACCCGCATGCTGTGCGAGGCACTCGAACTCGCAAGGAAGAGGCGTCCGGAGCCGTCCCGGTGAGCGTGGCTGGACGGGCCGCCGTGTCCGGCCGCGGAGGCTGGGCCCTTGGGTTACTGGCCATCGCAGCCGGTGCCTCGATGCTGGGCTCGGTGATGCTCGGCAGTGTCACCCTCCCCCCGCGCGACGTTGCCGTCGCGATCTTCGGCGAAGGCAGCGAGCTTGCACGTCTGCTGGTGCTGGAACTGCGCCTGCCGCGCACCCTCGCGGCCTTCGCCACGGGGGGCCTGCTGGCGGTTGCGGGAGCTCTGATGCAGGTGCTGCTGCGCAATCCGCTGGCCGACCCCTATGTGCTGGGCATCTCGGGCGGAGCCGCCGTGGGCGCATTGCTGGCGATGATCTCGGGGCTCGGACTGGCCTGGGTATCGGGCTCGGCCTTTGCGGGTGCCCTGCTGTCCACGCTGATCGTGTTCGGGCTGGCCCATGGCACCGGGAGCTGGACGCCGACACGCCTGCTGCTGACCGGCGTGGTGGTGGCCGCCGGCTGGGGCGCGGTGATCACCTTCCTGCTCGCCGTGCGTCCGAGCCCGGAACTGCCCGGCATGCTGTACTGGCTGATGGGCGATCTGGCCCACGCCCGCGGCTACGCGCTGCCCTGGCTGGCACTGGCCGCGATCGTCGGGCTCGCACTGCCGCTGGGGCGCGGCCTTAACGTGCTGGCACGAGGACCGCTGCAGGCGGCGGTGCTGGGCGTGTCGGTCCGGCGCCTGGAGTGGACGGTCTACCTGCTCGCGGCGGTGGTCACCGCGGTGGCCGTGACCACCGCCGGCACCATCGGCTTCGTGGGGCTGATCATCCCGCACATGCTGCGTCTGGTCATCGGCAACGACCAGCGCCTGCTGCTCCCCGCCTCGGCCCTCGCCGGAGGCATCCTGCTCACGTTGGCCGACACCCTGGCCCGCACGGTCATTGCCCCCGAGCAGTTGCCGGTCGGCGTGATCACTGCAATGCTCGGCGTACCGGTGTTTCTCTACCTGCTGTACCGGAGCCGGACATGAGCACCGGACTGCTGAACCTCGATGGCCTGGTCATCGACATTCCCGGCCGCCCGGCGGGCATGGCGCTGGACTTCCCGCTGCTCCCCGGCGAGTGCTGGGGCCTGCTGGGTCCGAACGGCGCAGGCAAGACCACCCTGTTGCACACCCTGGCGGGTCTCAGGCGTCCGCGGGCGGGACAGGTACAGCTGGACGGAGACGCGCTGCAGCGGATTCCCCGGCGACGCATCGCGCAACGACTCGGACTGGTCTTTCAGGACCACCGCGACGGCTTCCCCTCCACGGTACTGGAGACCGCGCTGATTGGCCGGCACCCGTTCCTGCGCGCCTGGAACGTGGAGACGGCGCGGGACCACGCGCTTGCGCGGCAGGCGCTCACCCGGCTGGATCTCGCGGACCTCGCCGAGCGTCAGGTGCAGACACTGTCCGGCGGCGAACGCCAGCGCCTGGCACTGGCTACACTGCTGACCCAGGACCCGCCGCTTTGGCTGCTGGATGAACCCACCAACCACCTCGACCTGCACCACCAGGTGGCGGTGCTGGACCTGGTGCGCAGGGAGGTCGCCTCCGGACGCCGCGGCGCGGTGCTCGCGCTGCACGACCTCAACCTTGCGGCGACCTATTGCACGCATCTGGTCCTGATGTACCCGGATGGCGGGACGTGCTGGGGCCGCACCGGCGAGATCTTCAACGTGCAGGCACTCGAGGGGCTGTTCCGGCAGAAGCTGGCAGTGATCGACAGCCCGGAGGGACCGTGGGTGCGCCCGGTCCCGGGTGCCCGGAACCCGACCGATGCAACGCTCACCGTCACGGGACGTCGCCACCGCTGACGGTGATCCCCTTCTTCCACCTGCGAGGCAGGCTTCGCCCCCGGGGACAGATTTGCGAATCTGTCCCCGCCTTTGGCGGCCCTGTCCCGCAAGCGGGAGACGAGGAGGATGAGTTGTCCGGACTCCCGGGCGCGGCCCAGGTGAGGCTGGGGCCTGATTGCCCCGTCCCCTGCTGCTACAATCGGCGGGAAGATCAGACGAATACCGGCCAGCCCATGCATCCTCAGGACGACGGTCCTCGGACCTCCTTCATCCTCGGCAACGTGATTCTCGGGGCGGCGGCCGTGATGCTCCTGTTCTTCGGCCCCCTCTGGGAGCGGTTCGGCATCTGGGCCCTGCTGTTCTGGATGGTGATGGCTGCACTGGGTGTCTATTTCATCTCCAGGAGCAGCGACCCCTCTCAGTCGGGCCCGCCGAACTGAATGCGCTCTCCAGCCCGGCTCAGCTCGATGGTCCCCGGCGATGCCTGGGGGCTGGCCTCCTTGGCCCTGGCGCCATGGCGCGGACCGTCGAATCCCGGAAGGCGGGCCGGCCCCGGCGCCCCGCGCCTCCCGACCCCTCTCGTCACCAGGCCAGGCATCCGTACGTGACCGGGCCCCGCGAGCAGGGATCCCGGAGGAGGCAGCCAAGAAAGCTGCTGCGTCCACGGCACCGGCATGCGCGCCTGCCCATCGGGCTGTATCCGCACCACCTACGTATTTCCACGTACAACCCGCAAACAGGTCTTGACATGCATCCATCTGATACCCTAGTTTATTAAATATAAAAAATAAGCTTCATAAGGTAGCATCACAGCCTGACCCCCAAAAAAGCCTGCCGGGCTGCTCGCTGCCTGGCTCTTTACTTTTGGCTGATGGCAACGTTGCTTCTGCTCTTGACCTTGACGAAAGATACCGGACGCCTGTAGCGCCGCGCCTTTGACCGCAGCCAAGCGGACCCCGCTCAGCACGAAGATTTACCCGGGAGCCGTCTTGGTGATATTTCAATAGATGCGGAGCCTTATTGAGGATCAGAACAACAATAAAGACAGCAGGATTCGCGTCCATGAAGGCGCCTCTTCCGAGCGGTCCCGGTACGGCCGGAATCTCGACCCTGGAGCCATCGCATAACGGAAACGCAGGCGGCTTGGACTCATTCGCATGCAACACCGCATTTTGCGGTCAATGCGCACGTACGCAATCCATCCGGATTGCAGGTTGAATCAACAAAATAAAAATTGCACAAAGGAGGAATACGGATGGCAGATTCACGGAGTCGTCGCAGCCTAGTGGCACTCGCGGTAAGCGCTACCCTGGGGCTTTCCGGGACCGCCCACGCCACAAACGGCTTTTTTTCACACGGCTATGGCACGCAGACAAAGGGAATGGGCGGCGTAGGCATGGCGATCTCGCATGATTCCTACGCTCCCGGTACCAACCCGGCCGGCATCGCCGGCATGGAAACGCGCTTCGATGGCTCCCTCGCCTATTTCCGGCCCGAACGGTTTTATGAGGCGGGAGAACCGCAATTCCAGCCGCCACCGCCTAACGGATTTCCGCTCAAACCGGGCAGGGTCGACAGCAACAGCGAGAGCTTCTTCATTCCCTCCCTGGGCTACGTGCGGCAGATCGACGCGGACCGGTCCTGGGGGGTTACGTTGCTCGCCAACGGCGGCCTGAACACCGACTACCCGGCCTTCGACAATCCGGACTTCTGCCCACCACAATCGCCTCAGCAAGGCACCTTCTGCTTTGGCGAGGCCGGGGTCAATCTGGAACAGCTGGCGCTCATTCCGACCTATGCACAGCGCTTCGCCGACGGGCGTGTGAGTGTCGGGGTAAGCCCCATCATCAGCTTTCAGCGCTTCAGGGCCAAGGGGCTCCAGGCCTTCTCGGGTTTCAGCGCAGACCCCGAGAATCTGACCAACGCGAGCACCGACAGCGATTTCGGCTTCGGTGGCCAGATCGGCTTCCAGGCCCAGCTGGCCGATCACGTGCGGGTGGGCGCGAACTACCGCTCGAAGATTCGCGGCAGCACCTTTGACGACTTCAGCGGCCTGTTTGCAGAGAACGGCGACCTCGACATCCCCGAGACCTGGGGTCTGGGCATTGCAGTGGACGTGACGCCGCGGATCACCGTGGCCGCCGATTATCAGCGCATCAACTATTCGGACGTGCCTGCGGTCAACAATCCGTTCTCCAACCTTTTCGACGGCAATCTCCTGGGCGAACCCAATGGTCCCGGCTTCGGTTGGGAGGACATCGATATCTTCAAGATCGGTGCCGAGTTTGCGGGGGACAACGGCTGGACCTGGCGGGCAGGCTACAACCGGGGAGAGAACCCGATCCCCCGTTCCGAGGTCCTGTTCAATATCCTGGCCCCGGGCGTGATGGAAGACCACTTCACGGTTGGATTCAGCAAGGCGATCGACAGTCGGTCCGCCATCCATCTGGCCGCCATGTACGCGCCCAGCGCGAGCGTGACCGGCACCAATCCGCTCGATGGGCAGACCATCAAGCTGGAGATGGAGCAGTACGAACTCGAGATCGGCTACAGCTACCGCTTCTGACCACTTCCCCGCGGCGAGCCCCGTGCGCTGGCCCCGGGGTCAGCGGCCTCGCGGGTGAAAACCGTGGCTGCAGCCTCCGTTCGCCTCATCATCCGCACCACGCGGAAGCATGACTCCCTTCCCGGGTTCCCGGGGAGCGGGGGACCGCGCCGACTTTCAGGTTGGCCGTGATGGCGATACGCCACCCCGGACCATGAAAATCCCCCTCCCCCGCATGCGGGGGAGGGTTTGGGGTGGGGTGTGAGTTGGCCGCGCGACGCGACCGGGCGCCGGCGGCTGCAGGCCGATCGGATTCAGTAGATGAAATCCGGAAGATGCGACCTCAGGACCGCGGGATCCTCGACCTTGACCACGTTCTTGGCCACCTCGGCCCGGACGGTCTGGGCAACGCTGCGGTCCAGCAGATCGCGCAGCGCTCCCAGGAAGGACGGGGACGCAACGATCACCAGGTGCTTGAACACGCCTTCGTGATGCGCGGACTTCAGGCGATCGGCGACCATCCTTGCAAATCGCTCGCGCTCATGGTGCGCGGGATCGGTCGTCTCGTCCATCGCATGGCGCGCATCACCGCTCGGGGTCGCCCAGCTCCGTCCCGGACGGTCCGAGACCAGGTCCTGGGTATTGGCGCGGGATTCGGTGTGGGAGAGCGCCTCCACATCGGCAAGCCCATGACAGGCGCGACCCTCGCAGCGGAGTATGCGGGCCCGTGCGGCGTCAGCAACCACAATCCAGACAGTGTCCATTCAGATCCTCCGTGTCGGAAACAATCGATAGCCGTCAGGCAGGGAAATGCGGATCGGGCCGCTCGGGCTGAGGCGGCCGGATCTGTCCATGTCTCCCTCCCCAAAGTGTAGATCCTTATACCCGGGACCCAACGGGATTCCTCTCGCAGATACGCCGAAAACCGATCGCCTGCGGTAACTCACCACCAGAAGACCCGGTTGCGCGGCTTGATCGGCAGCCGGCCCCGCCAGTACTGGATCAGCAGCAGCCCGAAGAACATGCCGCCGAGGTGCGCGAAGTGCGCCACGCCCGCGGTGGTTCCGGTGATGCCGGCAAGCAGCTCGAAGGCCCCGTAGGCGATCACGAAGTACTTGGCCCGGATCGGTACCGGGATCAAGAGGAAGACGAGGCGCTGATTGGGGAACATCATCCCGAAGGCCAGCAGTATGCCGAAGACCCCGCCGGACGCGCCGATGGTGGGATAGATCTCGTTGCCCGTCACCCCGTAGGACGCCACGAAAAGCTGGATCAGCCCGGCACCGAGCACGCAGACCAGATAGTAGATCGCGAACAGCCGAGAACCCCATGCGTGTTCCAGCTGGACCCCGAGCATCCACATCGCGAACAGGTTGAGAAACAGGTGCAGCAGACCGCCATGCAGAAAGCCGTAGGACAGCAGTTGCCAGAGCTGGAACGACGGCACCCAGACGAACTCGCCGTTCTGCTCGATGACCTCGGGCGTCCCCACGGGCCACAGCGCGAAGTGCACCAGCAGCGTCTCGAACGCCACCAGCTGAAGCAGGAAGATCACCACGTTGGCGATCAGCAGGAAACGGATCACCGGCGGGAACAACAGGAAGCGCGGCGGTTCTGGATCGATCATGGCATAGCGTCCTCGGGGAGCAACCGAGTGCGTCGGCACCGCGACCGGGGCGCCGGATCGGGACCGTCTTCAGGCGGTGGAAGGCTGTGCAGTTGACCGGATGAAGGGCCCGCGGTTCGTCCCCGCAACGCCACGCTATCCGCGGCCGACCAGCGGGACGAAGATCACGGACAGCGCCCGGCGTTCACTCAGGCTTCCATCCTCCTGCTTCACGCAGACCAGCAGGTCCTGGCCAGCCCACCTGGTGTCCACGGGGATGACCAGGCGCCCCCCGATCCGGAGCTGTTCCACCAGTGCCGGCGGGATGCTGTCGGCGCCGGCCGTGACGATCACGGCATCGAAGGGCGCGGCCTCCGGCCAGCCATCGCGGCCGTTCCCGGTGCGCACCTGCACGTTTTGGTAACCGAGCCGCTGCAGCCGGGAGGCGGCCGCCGCAGCCAGTTCGGGCACCACCTCGATGCTGTAGACCTCGCCCGCCAGTTCCGCGAGAAGCGCGGCCTGGTATCCGGAACCGGTCCCGATCTCGAGGACCCGGGTATCCGGCTGGAGTTCCAGCAGCTGGGTCATCAGCACGACGACGAAGGGCTGGGAGATCGTCTGGCCGTGCCCGATCGGCAGCGCCCGGTCCTCCCAGGCCTGGCCGGTGCCGGCATCCGGAACAAACTCGTCGCGCGGCACGCGCCGGAAGGCATCGAGGACCGCGGGATCCGCGGCCGCGACCCCGGTCATCCGCGCGGTCTCCTGGAATTCCCGGACCACTGAGCGGACCAGGTTCTCGATCCGCTGTTCGCGTTGTTCTGTCATGGTTGCCTCTCTCCTGGACCCGCCGAGTCCCGGACGAGCCGGTGACCACGACCGGGCTCAGCTTGCGATTTGTGGCTCCATCAGGGAGATGATGGAGTGCTGCGCTTCGCTGATCGCTTCCTGCACCCTTTCGATCGACATCACCCCGATGATGCGGCCATCGCTGATCACCGGCAAGTGCCGCACGCGCCTGTCGGTCTTCACGACGATGGGCTCTCCGGCGTAGCGCCTCGGGGATGTCGGGACGTCCACATCCCCGGGCGCCAACCTGCGCGGATCACTCCGAATGCCTCTCCCAGTCGAAACCCGACAGCTGCGCGAGTTCCCGCGGCCGGAGCACTTCCTCGAAGCGACGACCGCGGATGATCCAGGTCGGGTAACTCGCGATCCCGGCACTCGTGCAGACCCGCGCCATCGGCGTCCCGCGACCGCCAGGGCTGCACTCCACGTAGGGCAGCCGTTCGCTCGCGGCCCCGAAGAGACGCGACTGCTGACGGCAGGCGGGACACCACGAGGCCCCGTAGTACCGGACCCCGGACTCCTCGAGATGGACCGCCAGCGCGGCCAGCCGCGGGTCCTCCGGCCGGGACAGGAGATCGCTGGCCACAAGGTGCAATGCCGCGACCAAGACCAGACCCGCCCCGGCACTGCGCAGCAGCCACTGGCTCCAGGGCATCCCCGGCGCCGAGCCCGGCCGCCGCAGGAAGACCGCCGCCAGGATCGCGGCAATCGTCGCGAGCGAGGCCAGACACCACCCGCAGAAGGCATCGAGCGTAAACCAGCCGACCGCGGTCAGGTAGACGCTGACCGACACCCCGACGAAGGCCACCATCCAGAGCCGGCGCCAGCGTTTGAGTCTGGGCGGCATCGCGAATGCGATCGCTGCCAGGACGGCATACAGGGCGAAGCCCCACAGGGCGATGGGCAGCCCGAGGAATGACGACCACTGGCTCTGCTGGATCAGGTCGCACCCGGCTCCCTCCGCACAGAATGCCGGCGTCGAACGCATCCAGGCCGCCACCGTCAGATAGCCGGTGATCCCCATCCCGAGGAGGGCCAGCGCCAGGATCACCACCTCCCGCTGGCCCTCTACGGGATTCGGCGTGGTGGCACCGGCGCCCGGTCGGCCCGGTTTCTTCTTTCTGCGTTTCGCCTTCGTCATCCGGATTCGCCCTCCTGTGTGGTGGTTGCGAGACCCCGCGCATTCACGGCCTGGCCCTATGGTGGCACGTCGAGCCACCTGCCGGGCACCGGGGCGGCCGGTCGCCCGCCCTCCCCGCACCCCCGGCGAGGTCTCGACGTGCACGGGCCGGGCCGCCGGTTGCCCGGCATGGATCCAGTTCCGCGATTGCGCCAGGATGATCACCGCATGACGTTATGCCGACTGTCACAGGGACCGGCAAACCCGGACAATGCCGGAATGTGCTCGCATGAACTCCAGAACTACTACGATCGCAACACCGCACCCTTCCTGCGCATCGGTAGCAGCGCGGGCGGTCACGCGATCCACCGCGGGCTGTGGGCAACGGGAGTGCGCAATGGGCGCGAGGCCGCGGAACACGTAAACACACTGCTGGCCGAACGGATCCGTGCCTGCGCATCCGGGCCACCGCGGCTCCTGCTGGACCTTGGCTGCGGTGTCGGCGGCACGATGTTCAGTCTGGCGCGCGCCTTCCCCCGGGCCCGGCTGCACGGGGTGACCATCAGTGCGAAACAGGTGACGCTCGCACGGGAGCTGGCGCAGAGCCAGGGCCTGCAGGCACGTTGCCGCTTCAGCAGGGCCAATTTCGAGGAGCTGAGTCTGCAACTGCGCGCCGACGCAATCGTCGCTGTCGAGTCGTTCGTGCATGTCTCCCGTCCGGAGCGCTTCCTCGCGACCTGCAGAAGGCACCTGGCGCCGGGCGGGGTCGTGCTGATCGTCGACGACTTCCTCGACCATCCGGTCCCGCCCGGCGCGCACGCGATGCAGCGCACGATCGATCGTTTCCGGGACGGGTGGCGCGTCCCGGGGCTGTGCACATTGGAGACCCTCGACGCCGTAGCGGTGAAGTCCGGGTTCCGGCGTCTTTACGCACATGACCTCTCGCCGCTGATCCGCACCCACCGGCCGCGGGACCGGCTGGTCGCGCTGGTCAGCCCGCCGGTGCGCCTCCTGGGCCTCACGCGGCACCCCTTCTGGGCGAATGTGGTGGGCGGACACGCGCTGAATCGCGCCATCCGCGAGGGCTGGATCCGCTACCGCCTGCTGACGCTCGGGCGCCGGGATACCGGCCCCGGGGGCCCGGGCAGGATGCCCGAGGCCTGATGCTGCGCATCGCCGGGCGACATCCCTGCCCGCCCGGGGAAGGCCACGGCACCGCCGGCATCGACGCGTGGCCTTGACGCGCCGCGGCCGTGTGGATAGCTTGCTGCGAGGATTTATCCGGGAGAACGAAGATCAACCCCTTGAACATGATGCGCTCTGCCGCGCCCCTGCCCGCGGCCCTTGGACTGTCCGTGCTGCTCTTCCTGCTCTCCACGGCGCCCGCGCTGGGCCAGATGGGTGGGGATCTGCGCGCTGGTGCCACCCATCAGGACTGGCAGGTGCTGTGCGAGGACACGCCTGCGGGCGAGACCTGCTTCATCAGCCAGGCCGCTGCCGATGACTCGGGCGAGCCGGTGATGCAGATCATGGTCGGCCGCATCGAAGGCGACAACGTGATGGTCGTCTACCTGCCCCTGGGGCTCGACCTTCGCCCGGGCATGCTGTTCCGGATTGGCGAGGACCTGCAACGCGAGTTCCCCTTCCAGACCTGTCTTCCGAACGGCTGCCGGGTGGTGGCGCCGGTCGACCCCGAGATGCTGGCCGCGATGCGCGCCGGCACCACGTTCCTGATCGGCGTCAGGCCCCTGGAATCCGACCAGGTGGCCGTGATCGAGGGTTCGCTGATGGGCTTCAGCGCCGGCTTCCAGGAGGTCGCCGAGTAGAGTCGTAGGTCTCCGCGTGCCGCTTCCGGGTGACGGATTGCGGCATGCGGAAGAACCGCACAGGGAAAGCAAGCGCTCGCCAGCGCCGCAGCCAGGGGAAGGGATGCATGCCGGCAAGCAACGGGATCGCGTGGCTGGTCAGCGTTTTGTTGTGGGCGACGGCTTCGTTCGCGGCGTCGCCCGTGGCCGCGGATTGCCCGCCGACCCTGGTCACCCCGATCCCGGAACTGCGGGCGGGACGCGTGGCGGAAGGCGAATCGGTGACGGTCGAGGGGATCGTCACGGGCGTCTTCCTGGGGCCTGAACGTCTCGGCGGCTTCTTCGTCCAGCACGATGCCCTGCCCCCGGCAGGGCTCTTCGTCTATGCCCCGTCGCTGGCGCCGCAGTCCCTGCGCCCCGGGGACCGGGTACTGATCGCGGGTCGGTTCGACCGGTTTCGCGGGCGACCCCAGCTCAGCCGAATCAATGACGTGCACGTGTGCACGCACGCCGGGCTACCCGATCCGGTGGTGCTGCGGCTGCCCGGGGATGCCGCGCGGCTGGCCAGTCTGCACGGCGTGAAGGTCCGTTTCGAGCAGCCCCTGACTGTCACGGGAAACTACGAGCTCGGCCGCTACGGCAGTCTGCACCTGTCCGCGCCAGGACGGCTGTACCGGAAGAGCGGGACTGCCGGTAACGGATCCCGGGCCCGGCAGGCACACCGGATCGTGCTCGACGATGGCAGCTATCGGGCCAACCCCCGACCAGTCCCCTATCTCGGGGCAAACGGCACTCGTCGCGCGGGTGACCAGGTCGAGGGGCTGACCGGTATCCTGACCCGCGCCTTCGGTGCCCACCGCGTCCACCCGACCCGGGCCCCCATGTTCGTCGAGGCGAATCCGCGCCCCGCGCCGCCGAACGCGAACACGGACAGCATCCGCGTCGCGACCCTGAATGTGGAGAACTACTTCCTGACGCTTGGCCAGCGGGGCGCGGAGAACCGCGCCCAGCGCAACCGGCAGCGGCGCAAACTCGCGGCCGCCATCCACGGTATCGATGCCGACGTGCTGAGCCTCCTCGAGGTCGAGAACCGCGAGCCCGCCCTGCGGGATCTGCTCCGAACACTGAACCGCGACCTGCCCGCGGCACTTCGGTATCAAGCAGTCCCGCATCGCCGGACCGGGACCGATGCGATCCGCAACGCGCTGGTGTACCGTCCAGCCCGGGTCAGGCTGCTGGATGCGGCCACGGACCCGGATCCCGTGCACAACCGGCCGCCGCTGCTGGCATGGTTCACCGCCCGGGGCGGCAGCGCGGCCTTCGGCGTGGTGGCGGTCCATTTCAAGGCGAAGGCGGGCTGCCCCGAAACGGGCGACATCGACCTCGGTCAGGGCTGCTGGAACCGGCTGCGCGGCCAGCAGGCCCGGCGCCTCGTCGACTGGCTGGACCGGATCCGGCGCGATGGCGCCCCGGTCCTCGTCGCAGGCGATCTGAATGCCTACGCAGGCGAGGACCCGATGGCGACGTTCCTGCGCGCGGGCAAGACCAATCTGGCCGCCACCCACCTCCTCCCGGAGCGTCCCTACACCTACGTCTTCCAAGGCGAGGCCGGGCAGCTCGACTACCTGCTGGCCGAAGAGGACCTCGCGAAGCGCGTGGCGGCGGCCGGCATCTGGCACATCAACGCAGACGAGCCCCCGTTCCTCGGCTTCGCCGGACGCCAGCCGGCCCGGGGCCCCTGGCGATCATCGGACCACGACCCGGTCTGGGCCGACCTGCGCTTGTGACCGCACCGCGGAGCCCCCCGGTTCAGATCAGACCCAGCGCCACCATCGCACGGCCTACCTTCAGGAAGCCGGTGATGTTGGCCCCGGCGACATAGTCGCCCGGCTGCCCGAACTCCTCGGCCGTCTCGTGGCAGTTGCGGTGGATGTTGATCATGATCTCCTGCAGACGCGCCTCGGTGTATTCGGAGGTCCAGGAATCGCGGCTGGCATTCTGCTGCATCTCCAGGGCGCTGGTCGCGACCCCGCCTGCGTTCGCCGCCTTGCCCGGCCCGTAGGCGATCCCCGCCTCCTGGAACACGCGGATTCCCTCCGGCGTGGTCGGCATATTGGCGCCCTCGGCGACCGCGATGCAGCCCTGTTCGACCAGGGTCTGCGCATCCTTGCCGTTCAGCTCGTTCTGGGTCGCACAGGGAAGTGCGAGCTCGCAGGGCACGGTCCAGATCACGCCATCGGGCAGATAGGTGGCATCGGGTCGCTCTTCCGCATAGGCGCTGATGCGACGACGTTCGATCTCCTTGATCTGCTTCACCAGGTCGAGGTCGAGGCCGTTCTTGTCCACGATGACACCGTTGGAATCGGAACAGGCGATCACCTTGCCGCCGAGGGCATGGATCTTCTCGATCGCGTAGATCGCGACGTTGCCGGAGCCCGAAACCACGCAGGTCTTCCCCTCCAGCGACTCGCCGCGGACCTTCAGCATCTCGTTCAGGAAGAACACCGTGCCGTAGCCCGTCGCCTCGGTCCGGGCGCGGCTGCCGCCCCAGTCCAGGCCCTTGCCGGTAAAGACGCCGGACTCGTAGCGGTTGGTGATGCGCTTGTACTGTCCGAAGAGGTAGCCCACCTCGCGCTGCCCGACCCCGATGTCGCCGGCGGGCACGTCGGTGTACTGACCGATGTGCCGGTAGAGCTCGGTCATCAGGCTCTGGCAGAAACGCATGATCTCGGCATCGGAGCGGCCCTTCGGGTCGAAGTCGCTCCCGCCCTTGCCGCCGCCGATCGGAAGGCCGGTCAGCGCATTCTTGAAGATCTGCTCGAAGCCCAGGAACTTGATGATGCCGAGATACACCGACGGGTGGAAGCGCATGCCGCCCTTGTACGGTCCCAGCGCACTGTTGAACTCCACCCGGAAGGCCCGGTTGATGTGGGTGTGGCCCTGATCGTCCTGCCACGGCACCCGGAAGATGATCTGGCGTTCGGGCTCGCAGATGCGCTGGATGATCTTGTGCTCGGTGAATTCCGGATACTTCACCAGCACCGGACCCAGGGTCTCGAGTACCTCATGCACCGCCTGATGGAACTCGGTCTCGCCCGGGTTGCGCCGCAGAACGTCCCGGTAGATCGGTTCCAGCTTCTCGTCGAGCCCTGCCACCATGATCCTGTGCCTCCTCGTCAGTCCGCCTGCGCCCGGCCCGGCGGGAGTGCAGGCGCATGCGCTGACCCCGGCGCCGGGGGCCCGCCATGATCCTGGAAACGCGCGGTCCGCGCCAGTGTTGGCGTGAAAGTCGCGCGGTCCCCCTCCCGCTTGCGGGAGCGGAGGATCTTGATCGTCAACCGTGTTCGAGCCCGTGGGTGACGAGCAGATCCCGGTCCGGCGGCCCGCCGGCATCCCGGCTGTCGTAGACGACCCGGTGGTCCGCAGAGAGGATCACGACGCGTTCGCCGAGTCGGGGGACCAGCGCCATCTGGTGGGTCGCAACGACCGAGGTCACCGGGCGTGCCCGCAGCCATTCCAGCAGCCACCCGACTGTCCGCGGATCCAGGTTGGCCGTGGGCTCGTCCAGCAGCAGCACCTCGGGTTCCACCGCAAGCAGGCAGGCCAGACAGAGCCGCTGCTTCTCGCCGCCGGAGAGCTCGAACGGGGGCGCCTCCAGCAGGTCCACGAGCCGCAACCGCTCGGCCCAGCGGATGACCCGCGCCTCCTGCTCCGAGGCCTCGAGGTGCCTCAGGCCAAAGCTGATCTCCTCGCGGACCGTCGGATTGAAGAGCATCGACTCCGGATGCTGGAACATCAGCGCCACGCGCTGACGGAATTCCCGCTGCCAGGCACGGTCCTGCAGTGTCCGGTCCGTTACCGGACGGCCCTCGAAACGGAAGACCCCTGCGCTCGGGAGCGTGAGCGCATTCAGCACCCGCAGCAAGGTGCTCTTGCCGCAACCGTTGGTGCCCAGCACAACCACCCGTTCGCCTGCCTCGATCGACAGGTCGATCCCGTCGAGCGCCCTGCGGCCGTTGGGATAGGCGACCTCGACCCGCTGCAGCACCAGCAGGGGCGACGCCTCAGTCATCCAGCGCCCCCCGCGAACGCATGGCCTGAGTGACCATCTCGGCGTTGTGCACTCCCCTGTCCAGCGCCCCAAGACCAATGGCCGCGCTGCCGAAGAAGCGCTGGCGCAGGGTCGGCGGCACGGTCTCCCGGCTGCGCTGGGCATGCCGGTAGTCGCGACCCAGCCGCCGGAAGAGCAGCAGCTGCCCCCGAACGATCACCAGCCAGCGCCGGGCTCGCGGCCAGTGCGCGAGCGCGCGGTCGAGATCCACGTCGCGCATCATCCAGGCGGTCAGCAGCGCGAGCACCACCACCCGCAGGTTGATCAGCAGCAGCGTGTCCAGCACCGCTTGGTTGGTCAGCCACCCCATCAGCAGGTAACCCGACGACATCAGCAGCAGCACCCAGAACACGGGCCGGGCCGCCCGCAGCAGCAGGGCGATCCGTCCCCGACCGGACACCAGGAGAATGCTGGCCAGCAGCACCAGCAGAGGGACGGGCAGATGAACCAGGGTCACCGCCACCACCGCCGTGAGGTAGAGCGCCAGCCGTGCCGGGTGGCTCAGGGACATCGCGTCATGCCTCCCCGGCGACCGGCGCCTGCAGCCAGCGCCGCCTGCGCGCGTGACGCCAGATCAGCAGTGTCAGCGCCGCCTCGCCCATCGCAATGAACAAATGCGGCAGCAGGATGGCCGGGACGGTGACCGACCAGCCGAACGGAAAGAACCGCGGACTGCCGTCGGGCGCCCGAGCGATCATCGGCTGCAGCCCGAGCACCAGCGCGACGATCAGCGCGGACACGAGGATGGACAACAATACCGCCACGAAGACCGCGAACTCCGCCTGCAACGGGCTGAGCAGCCGGAACAGCAGGTAGGCTGTCCAGGCGCCCAGGAATCCCATCGCGAGCGCGTTCACCGGCAGGGCGGTGATGCCGCCTGCACCCATCACCAGGGCCTGCAGCAGGAGCACCAGCGTGTGGGAGAGAAACGCCACCCAGGGACCGAAGATCAGCGCCAGCATCCCGACCCCGATCGCATGTCCCGAGGTCCCGCCTGGCAGAGGCAGCATCAGGCC
The DNA here is from genome assembly GCF_041690275.1 of Thioalkalivibrio sp. Taxonomy (NCBI): domain Bacteria; kingdom Pseudomonadati; phylum Pseudomonadota; class Gammaproteobacteria; order Chromatiales; family Ectothiorhodospiraceae; genus Thioalkalivibrio; species Thioalkalivibrio sp. The sequence goes on along the minus strand of NZ_JAWLHP010000031.1, from coordinate 14,650 downwards.
GGACAGCACGAAGGCCAGCGCCGTGAAGACGGCGAGCCGTGGCAGCGCCTCGTCGCCGACCCGACCGGCGAATTCCCGCCCCGCCCACCACCACAGCGGAGCGGCCAGCGCCAGTGCTGGCAGGTAGGTCTGGGGCGAGATCAGGCCGTCAGGGATGTGCATGTCACGCCGAGGTCCTGCGGGCGCGACCGCCGCGCCAGAGCGCGAGGATACCAAACACCCCGAGGACGTAGCCTACCCCGGAAGCCACCCGCTCCCACCGCGACAGGCCCTCCGACCCCTGTGTCTCGGTGCCCAGGCCTTCCGTATCCACACGCACCCGGGCCTCCGTGCCGTGGCCATCCTCGGTCGTGACGGTCACCCGCCATATCCCGGGGCGGTGGGGCAGGAAGCTCACCTCGCCGAGCGCATTCACGCGCCCGGTCTGGAACGGCTGATCATCGTCGGGTGCCATCACGCGATAACTCTCGAAGAGCGGCCTGTCGCCGTCAGGAAACCGGAACTGAATCCGAACCACTGAATCCCCTTCGAGCACGCGGTGCAGCAGCGCATGGCCGGCGACTGGCGGCACGTTCAGCGCGCTCGCCGCGCAGAGCACGGCGAGTGCGCAGGCGGCCCGCCCTGCCCAACCGGGGACGGCGCCCGAGCGACCTCGGTCGCGGCCGCGCATGCCTCAGCGGATCACGAAGGTCAGCGTGGAGAAGTACGAGCGCCGGTCACAGACGGACGGGTCCGGATAGTCCTCGGCGGCGTGTGCGCGAACGAGCCAGTATCCGGACGCGGCCGGCACGAACCGGACCACGCCGTCGTCATCGGTTTGCAGTGTCAGCGCATAGCCATCTTCCGACCGGCCGTCGTAGCCCGCATACGTCGCCTTGACCTCGCCTTGCCACGGCTCGCCGTGCCAGGACACCTCAATCGCCAGGGGATCGCCTGCCTTCAGCGCCGCCGGGTCACGGACCGGCACCAGTTCGAGGGCGTGGCCCTGGCGGTGCCGCCAGGCCTCGCTGGATCCGCGGCCCACCACCGCCTTCATGACGTTCACCGACTGCGTGCAACCGAGGGCATCCGGGTAGGTCTGCCGCGAGGCCGGACGGCCGCCCTCGTGGGTGCGGCTCCAGAAGCGCGGCGTCTGCTCGGCGACGATGAGACGGGCACCATCGGCGCCATCCGGGAGGGCATGGGTTTCCCCATCCTCCAGCACCAGGGTCTCCACGGTACCATCCACCGCGACCAGCCGAATCTCCTCCACGCGGTCGACGGCGAGCGGTCCATCCTCGGGAAAGGCATGTCCGATACCGAGCCGGAACGTCGCCACCCCATCGGCATCCCCGCTGGCGGTGATCCAGGGGTAGTGTGCCCAGGCCGGCGCGGCCATTCCCAGCAGCCCGAGCGCCAGCAGGGTCACGAGGACCGGGACCGGACGGGGCAGCCGGGCGCGCCAGCGGAGTCCGTGACTCAGGCACCGCTGGCCGGCGGGCGCAGTCCCGCCATGCCAGTCCCCCGTGGCATCGGTACGGATCAAAAGATGGGTCAAACAGGGCATCTGCACTTCCTCGATGGACGGGACCCGGCCGACAAGTGCCGCTGTCACCGCGAGGGGCCACGGCTCATCGCCGCACCCGCCTGAAGGATGATAGTAGGATTTTTTCGTAACACTTCATAGATTAGCACCGCTCCCGGATACCACCAAGAGCCGTGCGCCGCGCGGCAGGTGCAGAGCCGTGCGCAAAGAACGGGAATCGGTCCCTGGGGAAACGCTGATTCCGGTGCAAGCCGCAAATGGTCTGTGCAGCGCAGCGTGCGCCGAGAAGGCCGGGATGACCTTATTCAGGACTTCCCTGGTGGCTCAGGAGGCGCCCGGCGCGCCCGCCAGGCGGACCACGCCGCCACGCCGGGCATCCCCTGCCCCGGAAAAGCCCGCCTGACCAAGACCCACCGCGTGCACGCCTCCGAAGAACAGGCTGCGTTCGCGCCAGATCCGGTGGTTCGGGTACCGCGCGAGCAGCGGGTCCAGATCGACCTCGGCGCCAAAGCCGGCCTCCACGCTGAGCAATCCCTCCTCCAGATGGATGCGCGAGGCGTCCACCGCGCGCTGCAGCGGCATGTCAAAGTCGAGCAGATTCACCAGCACCTGCAGGATCGCGGTGCGGATCCGGTTGGAGCCGCCGGACCCCAGCGCTACCTCGCTGCCGTCGGGGCGTGACAGCAGGGTCGGCGCCATCATCGAGGTGAGGCGCTGGTCCTCGCTCCAGCGGAAGAAACCCTGGGGATTCAGGTCCTGTTCGCCGAGCATGTTGTTGAGCATGACGCCGGTGTCCGGAATCAGCACCCCGCAACCCTCACCGTTGCTCGCGGTGAGGCTCGCCACATTGCCCCCGGCGTCCATCACGCTCAGGTGGGTGGTGCCGCGCATCGCCGGTCCCAGCCCGGTCACCTCCTCCAGGTAACGGGCCAGCAGGCCCGGATCGAGCAGCCTGCGGGCATCCACCGGCGCGTCCCCGTCCGGCTGTACCTCCAGGCGGGCGCGGTCGGTCAGTGCCATCACCCCGGCCATACGCTCGAGATGCCCGGCCGATCCGAACGCCGCGTGAGGAGGCCCGAGGTTCTCCAGCAGCGTCAGTGCGAACCCCAGCAGCAGGCCACCGGACGAGGGCGGCGGATTGATCCAGATCCGGTTCCCGCGGTAGTCCAGCGTCACCGGCTCCCGGATCTCGGCCCGGTACCGGCGCAGGTCGTCCGGGCCCAGCAGGCCGCCTTCGCGCCGGCACCGATTCACGACCAGATCTGCGAACTCGCCCCGGTAGAACCAGGACTCGCCTTCCGCCGCCAGTCGTTCGAGGCTGTCCGCAAGCTGTGTCTGGCGCAGCAGGTCACCCTCCACCACCAGCGACCCCGGGCGGGTCGGGCTCGCGTACAATTGCCGGGATTCCTCCGTATGCGCGTAGATCGCACCGACGATCCGGAAGGCATAGGCCTGCAGGGCATTCACGCGGACCCCCTCACGTGCGAGCCGGATCGCCGGCTCCAGCAGCACCGGCATCGGCAGGCTGGCGTAGTGGCGGTGGGCCGCGAAGAGCCCGGCGACCATGCCGGGGGTCGCGACCGATCCCAGTCCGATATGGAACTCCTGCTGGGCATCGCCAAAGTCCGCGACGATGGGCAGGAATTCGATCTCCTCCGGGGGGCGCTTGCGCAGCGGCGTCTGCACGAAGAAGTCCAGTGCCTGGACCGGATCCCTGCCCTTCCGGGTCAGCAGAAACCCGCCGCCACCCAGTGAACAGAGCACCGGCTCCGCCACGCAGGCCGCGAACTGCCCGGCGATCACCGCGTCGAAGGCGTTGCCGCCCGCCTCCAGGACGGCAGCGGCCGCTTCGGCCGTCGCGGGGTGCCCCGCAGCGACCACCCCCGTGCCGTTCACGATCTCCCCCGCACCCCGGTGCCGTCCCGGTTGCGGTACCGGTCAGCTCTCATGGTGGTGCTGATGCGCGGGCGTGGCCGCCGGACCCGGATCGAGGGCATGCTCGAGCGGGATCCGGTGCAGCTGGCCATGACGTATGCCCGGCCGCGCCATCACCGATTCCGCGAAGGCCTGCACGTCCCGGGCGGTGCCCTTCAGCAGTACCGACTCCACGCACATGTCGTGGTCCAGGTGCATGTGCAGCGTGGTCACGGTGAGGTTGTAGTGCGCGTGGTGCGTCTGGGTCAGCCGTTTGCTGAGTTCACGCTCGTGATGGTCGTACATGTAGCTCAGCACACCGACGCAGGCCCCGTCCTGCTCCGGGCTCAAGCGCTCCTTGGCCAGCGCCCCGCGGATCAGGTCACGAACGGCCTCCGAGCGATTGCTGTAGCCCTTGCGCTTGATGAAGTCGTCGAAGTCCTGTGCGAGGGCGGGCTCGACGGAGACGGTGAAGCGTTCGCTCATGGCTGGTTCCTTGTGATCGTACCGGTACCGGCCGCAGCGCCGATGCGGCGGTGCAGGGCCAGGTGCAACGGCGTCCGCGAGTGTGGCACGCGGTGCACGAAGTTGTAGCGGGCCACATGATAGCTGGGATCAAAGCCGAAGAAATTCAGGCGCATCCGCCGCATCTCCTCCTCCCGGTAAGTAGCCAGCGGCCTGCTCGCCTCATCGCGGCGTCGGCCCGACTGTTTCGCCTCGAGGCGCGCCTCCAGGTCCGCGGAGGCGGCGAGGCCGGCGGCCCGGCACGCGGCCTGCGCGGCAAAGTCGGCGGCATCTGTGCCGAACACCGCATCCACAAGCGCGATCTCCCGCGCCTGTGAGGCACCGATCGGGAGCCGGTTCCCCATGATCTCCCGCGCCGCCTTCGGCCCGACGCGGCGTGGCAGCAGGTAGGTCCAGTATTCCGAGCCGTACAGGTTGCCCATGTTCTTGTAGTGCGGGTTCAGGATCACCCCGGGTGCGCACCACATCTCGTCGGCAGCCAGGGCCAGAAAGACGCCGCCCGCGCCGGCGTTGCCGCGCAGGGCGGAAACCACCAGCCGGTCGCCGGTTTCGATGATCGACCGGGTCAGGTCATTCATCGCCTCGATGTTGTCCCAGGAGGCCTCGGCCGCGTTTTCTTCCGCCTCGATCCGGTGCAGATGGATGCCGTTCGACCAGAAGTCGCCCCCGCCCAGCAGCACCAGTACCCGTGCCGACGTCCGTCGCAGCCGTTCCCACGCCGCCTGCAGGCGCCGACACTGGTCTGTGGACATCGCACCGTTGTGGAACTCGAAGGCGAGATAGCCCACGCCGTCCTCGTTCCAGGCGCGTATCTCCTGCCAGGTGTCGCCGGTGCCCACCACGGTGAACGGGTCCAGCGGTATCTCCGGCACCCCCGCCAGTCTTTGCGGGCCCAGCACCTGCACTGCGGGCAGTTTCAGATCCCTGCGACCTCCCTCGAGTGCGCGCAGGTGGGTGATCCAGACCCCTCCGTCCACGGTCGCGCGGCAGATCGCGCCATCGCGGGTCCCGATCAGCGTCCCCGGCTCGCCGCTGAGATTCCACTCCGGCCAGGCGTTGTACAGCCGCACCGGCAGACCGAGGATCTCGTCCCGCACGCCGGGGCTGCCGTCGGCCGCCCGGATCCGGCGCAGCACGGAGGTGGTGTCGTCCCGCTGCCAGTCGATGCGCCTCTGCGCCGCGGTGAAGGCCGGGCGCCAGCGGCCGCGGCTCCCGTCCGGGTTGACCGCCAGCGGCTCCGGGCGGAAGCCGGGGTCCTGCAAGCGCCCCAGCGCGACAGTGACCGCCTGCACCGCCGCGTCGGTGACCTCGCGCCGGTACAGGCTGCTCTTGGACGCGTTGCGCATCGGGAAGCTGACCGAGGCCCAGACGTCACCCGCGTCCATCGCCGCGTCGGCCTGCAGCACCGTCACGCCCCACTCCCGTGCTTCGTCCTCGATCGCCCAGTCCAGCGCCGCCGGACCGCGGTCACCGAGCGGCCCCGGGTGCACGATCCAGCACCGCGTTCCGCGCCAGACGACCTCCGGGATGGCCCTTTTCAGGAACGGCGCGATCACCAGGTCCGGACGATAGAGTTCCACCGCCTCTTCCGTGACCCGGTCGTTGATGTCGAACTCGATGGACACCTCGTGCCCCAGCCGCCGCAACTCCACGAACAGACGCTGAGTCAGGCTGTTGAAGCCGTGGGTCAGAAACAGGATGCGCATGGCGGGCGAAGCATAGCAACCGTCGGCAGACCCCGCGAGAGACGGGACAATCCGCCCGGTGGGCCCGCTGCGCCGGGTTCACCCGATGACGCCCCACCAGCCGCGGCCACCACAGCGGGAGCAAGCTCCCGCACTCCATGAACCCCGTTTGGAGTGCGGCGGCTCGCCGCCGCCTTCACGCCCCGCGGCTTGCCGCGGGGAGGCGCAGGCGATCAGAAACGCGTTCACCTCCCCCGCCCCGCCAAGAGCGAGCGGAAATCGTCGAGGCACTCGCCAGCCCGAGCTCCGCAGGACCGCGGCACGCCGCGGCCACCAAAGAGCGGGAGCAGGCTCCCGCACTCCAGGCGCTCAGGCGTATTCGGCGAGGCGGATCGGGAGCCGGCGGGGGCCCCAGTGGCCGGGGGCGGGTTCGAAGACGCCGCTGACGG
>NZ_JAWLHP010000031.1:0-8452 GCF_041690275.1 Thioalkalivibrio sp. | reverse complement strand
GCTCCCGCACTCCAGGCGCTCAGGCGTATTCGGCGAGGCGGATCGGGAGCCGGCGGGGGCCCCAGTGGCCGGGGGCGGGTTCGAAGACGCCGCTGACGGGGGTGGAGCAGACGTTGCAGCGACCCTCGGGGGTCAGGTTCCAGGTGTCGATTCGGTAGCCGGAGCGTCCGATCAGACGCTGCCCGCAGGCGTGGCACCAGGTCGACTGGCCATCGGGATCGTGGGCATTGCCCGTAAAGGCATGGTGGATGCCCGCGTCCAGCGCGATGCGCCGGGCCCGGCGGAGCGTCTCGACCGGGGTCGGCGCATGATCGGTCATCCGGAAGTCCGGATGAAAGGCGGTGAAGTGCATCGGCACCCTCGGTCCCAGGTGCTGAAGGACCCAGTCGCACATCTGCCGGATCTCCGCATCGCTGTCGTTCTCGCCGGGGATCAGCAGCGTGGTCAGCTCCACCCACACAGGGGTCTCGTTCACCAGCCACTCGAGGTTGTCCAGCACGGGCTGCAGGTGGGCACCGGTCAGGCGGTGATAGAAGCGCTCGGTGAAGGCCTTCAGGTCCACGTTCGCCGCATCCATGCCCGCATAGAACTCGGCCCGTGCCTCCTCGCTGATGTAGTTTGCGGTCACCGCAACGGTGCGCATGCCCTGCCCCCGGCAGGCGACGGCCACATCCTGCGCGTACTCGTGAAAGATCACCGGGTCGTTGTAGGTGAAGGCCACCGACCGGCAGCCGGTCGCGGCGGCCGCCCGGGCGATGGTCTCCGGATCGGCGCGATCCATCAGGGTGTCGAGTTCGCGCGACTTGCTGATGTCCCAGTTCTGGCAGAACTTGCAGGCCAGGTTGCAGCCCGCGGTCCCGAAGGACAGCACCGGGGTGCCGGGCAGGAAGTGGTTCAGCGGTTTCTTCTCGATCGGATCGATGCAGTATCCGCTGGAACGGCCGTAGGTGGTGAGCATCACCTGCCCGTCGATGTTCGCGCGCACGAAGCAGGCGCCCCGCTGGCCCGGCTTCATTCGGCACAGCCTCGGGCACAGGTCGCACTGCACGCGGCCGTCCGGAAGCCGCTGCCAGAAACGGGTCGGCACGGTGAAGGGATCTGCTCGCAGTGGCTCGTTCATGTGCTTCGATCGCCCTGAAATCCCATATAATTGAGACCTGTTCCCGATACCCCGGTTCCCGGGGACACAAAGCGGCGCCCATGGAACCTGAAGAGGAGCCGAACAGATGGACACCAAGGCCAGCGTGCGCGATCCGGCAGTGGCCGGACTGTTCTATCCGGACGATCCGGAAGCCCTGGAAGGCCGGATCCGAAGGCTGATGGCCGACGCGGTCACGGCCCGGGAATCGCACGGATTCCCGAAGGCCCTGGTCGCGCCTCACGCCGGATTTCCCTACTCCGGTCCCGTTGCGGCCAGCGCCTATGCGGCCCTCGGAGCGGGTGCCGAGCGCATCCGCCGGGTCATCCTGATGGGCCCGTCCCACCGTGTGCCCTTCCGCGGCATCGCCACCACCGCGGCCCCCGCCTACCGCACCCCGCTCGGGCTGGTCCCGGTCGACCGCGCTGCATGCGCGCTGATCGGTGGTCTTCCCGGGGTGGTGGAGCGGGACGAGGCGCACCGCCCGGAGCACAGCCTGGAGGTTCACCTGCCGTTCCTGCAGGTCCTGCTGCACGACTTCGAGCTGGTGCCGCTGGTCGTGGGCGACGCCGATCCCGATACCGTCGCCGCGGTGCTCGACCGGCTCTGGGGCGGCGAGGAGACCCTGATCGTGATCAGCTCGGATCTCTCCCACTACCACGACTACGCGACCGCGCAGATGCTGGACGCCGAGACCTGCGATGCCATCGAACGTGGCGAGGAGACCATGCTGGGCCCGTACCGTGCCTGTGGACACCAGCCGCTCGCGGGGCTGCTCCGGGTTGCGCGCAGCCGCGGACTCCGGCCGGTGACACTGGACCTGCGTAACTCCGGTGACACCGCCGGGCCCCGCAGCGAGGTGGTGGGCTACGGCGCCTGGGCCTTCCATTCAGGCGCTGCAGAGCCGTCCCGGTGATCGGCGAAGCGGAACGCCTGCTGGAGATCGCCGCCCGGGGTGTGCGGAGTGCGGCCGAGTTCCTGCCCGTTCCGGCCCTCGAGCTCGCGCGGGAACCGTCCGTCCTGCTGGACCCTGGCGCGAGCTTCGTCACCCTGAAGCGTGACGGCCGGCTCCGCGGCTGCATCGGCACACTCGAGGCATCGCGCCCGCTCGCGACCGACGTCATGGAAAACGCCTACGCCGCCGCGTGCCGGGATCCCCGGTTCCCGGCGCTGAATATGCGCGAGCTCGAGGGCCTGGCATTGTCCGTCGCGACGCTGGGTCCCCACGAAATCCTGCACGCAGGCACGCGAAGTGCGCTGCTGGAGGCCCTGCGCCCAGGGGTGGACGGTCTGGTCGTCCGCAGTGGAACCCGGCGTGCCACCTTCCTGCCGGCCGTCTGGGAGCAGCTGCCGGACCCCGCGGATTTCGTCGACGCACTGTGGCAGAAGGCCCGGCTGGTTCCCGGATCCTGGCCGGGGCAGGTCGAGCTGAGCCGCTACCGGGTGGAGACCATTGAGGCACGGCTCTGAGCGGATGTTTCCAGCTGGATCCAGAGGCAGCCGGAGCGCAGCCCGGCCCGGCAAGGCGCCTGGGTCCCGGCCTTCTGGAATTGCGATACCGGAGCGACTCCGGGACAATCCGGGCGACGCGTTCTTCCGACGCGCCCAACTCGCGAGGCTCCCGCATGATTCGAATGACCCCCAGCCTGCTGCTCCTTCCGCTGCTCACGTTCACGCTGATCGCCTGCTCGCCCGAGGACTCGGCACAGACGGCCGCCCCGGCACCCGCTGCCTCCGCGCCGCAGGACGCGGCCCCGGCCATGCCCGCGCCGGCCGACTCCGCCACGGACTCCGTGGCCGGACTGACCTGGACGGTTCCGGCGGGCTGGGAGATGCAGGCACAGCGGCCAATGCGCGCCGCCACATACACCACGCCCGCGGCGGAGGGCGACGGCGAGCCGGGTGAGGTGGCGGTGTTCTACTTCGGCCCGCAGCAGGGCGGGACCGTCGATGCCAATGTCGACCGCTGGTTCAACCAGTTCGACCAGGATGACGGGCGTCCGACCAGCGAGGTCGCCGAGCGCGAGACCATCGAGGTGAACGGAATGCCCGTGACCGTGGTGCGCGCCAGCGGCACCTACAACGCGGCAGCCGGGCCCATGGCGCCGCGGGCGGACCTGCGCCCCGGATATCGGCTGATCGGTGCGATCGTGGACGGACCCGAGGGCGCGGTGTTCTTCAAGTTCACCGGTCCGGATCGCACGGTTCTGGAGCAGGAGGCGCATTTTGAGCGCCTGGTGGATTCGATTCAGCGCGACTGATTCATGCCGCGACACCCTGGCCTGAGACCCGTCCAGTGACGCACCCATCGCAGGGGAATGATTTGCGTTGAGAGAGCCCTGACGGGGCCTGGCCCCCCGGTCCCCGGTTCCTCCGGATTTCCTGGCCCCGGAAACGCACCCAAGTGGCCGGCAGCAGCATCCCGACCAACAGCGCACCGAAACCGCCCCACATTTCCCTGCGGCTTCAACGCGATACCAGCCGATCGGCTGCCAGTGTCCAGATTCCGCGGGGCCTTGCTCGCGAGCCTCCACTTCGACGTCGGTCCCGGCATCCCCTATGCTCTGCGGTCCTTCCGGCAGCAAATCCGGGCACCTGGCAACCGGATCCGAGGATCGGGGGCCGCGACCCGGGTCGGGTCGCGGAGGGGCGATCCGCGCAATTTCAGGAGGCAACAACATGGCGAACGCAGATATCGGCCTGATCGGACTCGCGGTCATGGGCCAGAACCTGGTGCTGAACATGGCGGATCACGGCTACCGTGTAGCGGTATTCAACCGCACCACCAGCCGTGTCGACGAATTTCTCGATGGCCCCGCGCGGGGGCAATCCATTACCGGCTGCCACAGCATGGAGGAGCTCGTGGCGAGCCTGTCGCGACCGCGCAAGGTGATGCTCATGGTCAAGGCCGGCGCGGTGGTGGACGAGTTCATCGCGGCCCTCGTGCCGCTGCTGGAACCGGGAGACGTGATCATCGACGGGGGAAACTCCCACTATCCGGACTCCACCCGCCGTACCCGGGAACTGCGCGAACACGGACTTCACTTCGTCGGCACCGGCATCTCCGGCGGCGAGGAAGGCGCTCGACACGGGCCGTCCATCATGCCCGGCGGCGATCCCGAGGCCTGGCCGCTGGTGCGCGAGATCTTCCAGGCGATCGCGGCACAGGTCGATGGCGAACCCTGCTGCCGCTGGATCGGCCCCGATGGTGCCGGACACTTCGTGAAGATGGTGCACAACGGCATCGAGTACGGCGACATGCAGCTGATCAGCGAGGCCTACGCCCTGATGGACCGCGCGCTCGCCATGGATCACGACGCGATGGCGGAAGTCTTCGCCAGCTGGAATCAGGGAGTGCTCGACTCCTATCTGATCGACATCACCGCCGACATCCTCGCCGCGCGGGACGCGGACGGCACCCCGCTGGTCACCCGGATCCTGGACACCGCGGGCCAGAAGGGGACCGGCAAATGGACCGGCATCAGCGCGCTGGAACTCGGCGTGCCGCTGACCCTGATCGGCGAGGCGGTGTTTGCCCGTGCCCTCTCCTCGCTGAAGGACGAACGCGTGCATGCAGCCAGCGTGCTGGGCCCGCCCCAGCGCCCGGCATCCGCCCGGCCGGCGGATCATCTCGACGCCCTGCACGACGCCCTGTACGCGTCGAAGATCATCTCCTATGCGCAGGGCTTCATGCTGATGCGCGAGGCCGCGCGGACCCACGGCTGGAAGCTGAACTACGGTGACGTCGCCCTGATGTGGCGCGGGGGCTGCATCATCCGCAGCACCTTCCTCAACGACATCAAGGCCGCCTACGACACCGATCCGCAACTGGCCAATCTCGTCCTCGACGACTTCTTCGCGCGCGCCCTGCAGAAGGCCGAGGCCGGATGGCGCCGCGCCGTGACGCTCGCGGTGGAACACGCGATTCCCACGCCCGCCTTCGCCTCCGCCCTCGCCTATTTCGACGGCTATCGCAGCGAACGTCTGCCGGCCAATCTGCTTCAGGCCCAACGGGACTACTTCGGTGCCCACATGTACGAGCGCGTCGACCGCCCGCGCGGCAGCTTCTTTCACACCAACTGGACCGGACGCGGCGGCAGCGTTGCCTCGTCCACCTACGAGGTCTGAGCCATGGAAACCCCGCTGAGCCCCTGCACCTTCGTGATCTTCGGCTCCACCGGCAACCTGTCGCAGGTAAAGCTGATGCCGGCGCTGTACCAGCTGGAGGCAGCCGGACGGCTGCCGGACGCCCTGCGCATCATCGCCACCGGGCGGCGGCCCTGGGACCGGGAACGCTGGCTGAAGGAGATGCGCCACATGCTCGAAGGCAATGTGCGCGGCCAGATCGAGCCGACGGTGCTCGAGCGGATGCAGGAGCGCCAGGATTACTTCCAGGGCGACATCACGGATGCCGGAATGTACGACAGGCTGGCCCAGTGGCTCGGTGAACGCCCCGACCTGCCCGACAATCTCGCGATCTACCTGGCGATCCGTCCCGCCGAGTTCGGCGTGGTGACGGAGAATCTCAGCCGCACCGGCCTGTTGACGCAGAACGGAGGCTGGCGGCGGGTCGTGATCGAGAAGCCCTTCGGCTACGACCTCGACAGCGCTCAGGCGCTGCAGCAACGTCTGAGCCGATTCCTGGACGAGGAGCAGATCTATCGTATCGACCATTACCTGGGCAAGGAGATGGTCCGCAACCTGCTGGTGTTCCGCTTCGCCAACCTGATGCTGGAGCCCCTGTGGAACCGCAACTTCATCGACCACGTGCAGATCACCCAGGCCGAGACGCTGGGCGTGGGCAGCCGCGCCGCCTTTTACGACGGCGCCGGCGCCCTTCGCGACATGCTGCAGAGCCACCTGATGCAGCTGTTCACACTGGTGGCCATGGAACCCCCGGCCTCCATGGCGGCGGAGGATCTCCGCGACGAGAAGGTGAAGGTGCTGAAGTCGGTGCGGCCGATCACTCCCGGCGCGGTCCATGCGCAGGCGTTCCGGGCGCAGTACGGCGCGGGCAACGTGCAGGGCGAGCGCGTGCGCGGCTACCTGGAGGAAGACGGCGTACCCCCGGACAGCGTCACCGAGACCTACGCCGCGATGAAGCTGTTCGTGGACAACTGGCGCTGGCGCGGGGTGCCGTTCTACCTGCGCACCGGCAAGCGGATGGCGGAGAGCGCGTCGCACATCATGATCCGGTTCAAGCAGCCGCCGCAGCAGCTGTTTCGCGGCACCCGGCTGCAGAATGTCGAACGCAACTGGCTGGCGATCGGGGTGCAACCCTGCGAGTGCATCAGCCTGCAGCTGACCTCGAAGCAACCGGGGCTGGAGATGAGTACACGCCAGGTAAGCCTGGACGCGGGGCTGAACCCGGGCGAACGTCCCGGCACCGGGGCCTATGAAGGTCTGCTCCTCGACATCATGGAGGGGGACCGCTCCCTGTTCCTGCGCTACGACGAGGTCGAATACGCCTGGCGCATCGTGGATGCCGTGCTCCATACCTGGTCAGTTGAACGCGACTTCATCCACACCTACCCCGCCGGCACCTGGGGCCCGGCCGCGAGCCGCCGTCTGTTCGAGGAGGAAATCGACGCCTGGCGTCACAGCATCCGGCCAGAGACGGACTGACGGCCGCCGCACCGGTCCCGAGGCCATTGCGGTCGCGGCCAGGTCCAGGGGCGTCGGGCCGAACATGATCCCGGGGCACGCGGCCGTCAGCGGGAGAGGCGGGGTCGGACCTCAGGCACCGGGCTCACGGACAGGACCGCCGATTAGCGCTGCCGCCTGATGGTCGACATGCCACTCCACCTTGCCCTGCGGCGGATTCACCAGCGAGGCGGGCAGTTCCCGGCGCGGGCCGTCGCCAAGCACGCGCGCCAGGACCGGGGCCTTGTCAGCACCGGTCACCAGAAACAGCACCTGCCGTGCCGCGTTCAGCACCGGCAATGTCAGGCTCAGACGCCAGGAATCGAACTTCGGCACGTGGACCGCGGCCACCGTCTCCGTCGCATCGAGAACCGGGGTGCCAGGAAACAGGGAGGCGGTATGGCCGTCGTCGCCCATGCCCAGCAGGATCAGATCGAAGCGGGGCACACCGCCGTCGGTCTCCGGAACCTCGCGGGCGAGGCACTCGCGGTACCGGGCGGCATCCTCCGACGGCTCCGACCCGTCCGTCGGCATCGGGTGAAAGACCGGGGCGCCCGGAAGATCCGCGAGCAGCGACTCCCGGACCATGCGCTGGTTGCTGTCCGCGTGGTTCGCGGGCACCCAGCGTTCGTCGCCCAGGAACAGTCGCACCCGTTCCCAGGGAACGGGCCAGTCATCCGGCGACCCCGACAGCAGTTCGTACAGGGCCCGCGGTGTCCGGCCCCCGGCGAGGGCGAGGCTGGCGACACCACGCGCCGCTACCGCCTCGGACAGGAGGCGGCAGAGCCGCCGAGCCGCGGACGCCATCACCGCGTCCACATCCACACCAACGGAGACCGCGGGGGCCTTCGCCGGACCGGCGGCGGCGCTCATCCGGGATTCCCCTGACGCCACGCCGACCTTCCGGGGATCGCGCCCCTCGCGGTCGCCCGGACGCCCGCGCCCGGGACCCCCGGTTCAGTGCTGGTGACCGCCCGGGCCATGCACGTGTCCGTGGTCCATCTCCTCCTGCGTGGGCTCGCGCACGTCGACGACGGTCACGTCGAAGGTCAGGGTCTCGCCCGCCAGCGGGTGGTTCGCATCCACGGTCACGTGCTCCGGGTCCACGCCGGTCACGGTGACGATCTGGCTTCCGCCCTCCTCCGACGTGGTCTGGAACTGCATGCCGACCTGGACCTTGTCCGCATCCTGAAACATCTGGCGCGGCACCGCCTGGCTGAGCGACTCGTCCCGTTCGCCATAGGCCTCGGCCGGCGGGATGGTCACCTGCACACTGTCCCCGGCGGACTTGCCCTCCAGGGCCGATTCCAGACCGGAGATGATGTTCTGGTGCCCCTGCAGATAGGCCAGAGGCCCACGCTCGGAGGAGGTGTCCAGTACCTGACCCTGGTCGTTCTTGAGCGTGTAGTCGATGGATACGACCTTGTTCTCGGCAATTTGCATGGTGGATACCCGTTTGCGCGTCAATGTGCGGCCAGTCTACGTGCATCGGGGGACCGAAACCAAGGACGGGACTCGGGGGAGCGGCTGTGTTCGGCCCCGAGCAACGCGTGTCTGCCTGGCGCGGCGCGTTCCTACACGGCTGGCCCCGGCCCCCGTAGGAGCGAGCCTTGCTCGCGAACGCGCCGCAGGCGCGCCGAACGCCGGGGCGGAGGCAACGCCGCATCGCGG
>NZ_JAWLHP010000030.1:0-36459 GCF_041690275.1 Thioalkalivibrio sp. | reverse complement strand
GTATCATGTTCTGCTGCAATGCGCCCGTAGCTCAGCTGGATAGAGCGCTGCCCTCCGGAGGCAGAGGTCAGAGGTTCGAATCCTCTCGGGCGCGCCATCGACAAGACGGGCCAGGTCGGCAGGGCTGGCCCTTCGTGTTTCCGGGCTTCCACAAGGGTGCACGGCCGGATCGGCGCCCGATCGCCGCCCGCCCACTAGCCGTTGACGGCGGCCTGTACCGGGGATGAGCGCTGCCGCTCGACCCGACCGGTCTGAACGATGCGTATCACCGCATCGGCCAGCGCCAGGGAATCGTGACGAATGGGCAGGTCCCGGGTGGCGAGCGAGGAGGTGAAGAGCCCGTTCACATGCCGCTCGACCGTCTCGATATCGGGTTCGACCACGGTCGCGCCCTCGTGATCGTAGGCGGCCTGCACGGCCCCGCGGGGATTGGTGGTATTGACGATCGCCCAGTCCAGGCGACCAGGGCCGGCGTAGCGCTCGAATTCGCGCAGGAAATCGGACGCCCTGAAGCCATCGGTCTCCCCGCATTTTGTCATCAGGTTGCACACGAAGATCCTCGTGGCCGAGGATGCGGCGAGGGCCTCGGCCATCCCGTCGACCAGGAAGACCGGCAGGATGCTGGTGTACAGATCGCCCGGCCCGATCACGATCGCGTCCGCCTCCTCGATCGCATGCAGGGCCCTGGGATTTGCCTCGACCTGATGATCCAGGAACACCCGTTCGATTCGCGGCAGGGGCGCAGCCCGCTGGTCGATCGCCGCCTCCCCCTGCAGGATCCGCCCATCGGCCAGCTCGGCGCACAGGTCCCCGCGCCCCAGCGTCACCGGAAGCACGCTTCCACGGACCCGCAGAATCCCGGACAGCTGCTCGACGCAGCGCTCCAGATCGTCGCTCAGACTGGTCAGCGCCGCCATGAACAGGTTGCCGACACTGTGACCATTCAGGCTGGACGACTCGGCGAAGCGGTAGTCGAGCGCCGCGCGGATCGGCGAGGTCTCCTCCGAGACCTCGCCCAGCGCCAGAAGGCAGCGCCGCAGATCCCCGAACGGCGGCATACCGTACTCGCGCCGCAGCAGCCCGGTACTGCCACCGCTGTCGAACATGGTCACGATCGCGGTCAGATTCGGGGTGTGCGCCTTCAGCCCCCCGAGGAGCGTCGAGGTCCCGGTGCCGCCGCCGATGGCCACGACCTTCGGCCCACTGCCTGTCGAACGAAACTGGTCCATCCAGGGCCCCCTTCGACGGTGCCGTTGTGTTCAGCGTCACGCGTGCCGTGAGCACGCCCGAGCCCTCAAGTTTCGCGAATGATCAACCGACCGAGGCGGGTGACCACCGCGCCGGGACGCCCTGTCGATGAAGCGACGATCCCGCCGAAGCGTCCCCTGGCCGGCGACCACGCCCCGACCGGGACACTCGCGCTTGCAACAGGCCGCCCACAAGGAACTGCATCGTCTGCGCCCGTTGCCGACCTTCCCACCGAGCGTTGCCATCCTGCACGGCACGCAACCCCCGAGAAACGGAAAGCACGTGACGTGCCAGTCAACACACCGCTACTGCACTGCACCCGCGCGGCCCTGAACCCGGAAGGATGGCAATTGTGGTCGCATCATTGACACGAATGGTCAGGTCTCCCGCATCGCGAGCCGGCAACGCCCGCTGGCGCGCCAGGTTGGCGTTGAAGTGCCACTGGGGCACCCCAGGGACGGCACTCTGGGGGTACCCCGGGGACAGATTTATGAATCTGTCCCCTCCCGACGTGTCCCCTGCCGACGATGAACGCCCCTGTCCCCCGCTTGCGGGGAGGGTCGGGGGTACGGCGCCGCTCCCGCGAGCATTTCACGATAATCCAGACGGCGGCTTCTTTCAGTGCCGAAAATGCACGAAGAGCCGGCCGTGGTTCTTCGAGTCCTTCTCCACGCGGTGGTATTGCGCCTTGATGTCGGGGCGCTGCAGGAAGCGCAGGACGCGCTTTTTCAACTGGCCGCTGCCCTTTCCATGGATGATCTCCACGGTCGGGATCCGTTTCTCGCGGGCGTCGCGGATCGCACCCTCCAGGACGGAATCGATCCTCCGCCCATCGCGGAAACACGCGTGCAGGTCGATCGAGATGCGGGCCACAGGATTTCAGACGCTGGTGGGCCATGCAGGCAACGCCAGTACCATCACGCCAACACGCCCAGGCCGGTTACGGCTCCTCTGCGGCCAGCACCGACTCCACCTCCAGCCGCCGCCCCTCGTCCGGGCGCCAGGTGAATCGTCCCACCGCGACGACCGAGTCCCCGACCTGGCCAGCAACCGCAGAACCCGGCCGGACTGCCAGCCGGTTGCGGGGCGTCGTCTCGATCCAGTAGTGCTCCGGATCGTCGAGACCCTGCACGGTGCCCCGCGTACGCACCCGCTCGCCATCGAAGTCGGCCGGCGCACCGGTCAACTGTTCGAGGGTCACCTCGGAGACACGCTCCTGCGCACATCCCGACATCGCGGCCACGACGGCCAGCAGGCCGAGCCCGAAAGACCACCGGCACGTCCGGGGTCTCCTGATGGGCGGCACTACTCGAGCGGCCGCGACCACACCTCCGTGGGTTCGTGACGCCGCAGGATCTCCTCGGCGGATGGCTGCACGCTCTCCGGGACCATCACCTTCACCTGCAGGTTCTCCTCGTCCAGAAAGACCTTCTCGCGATCAAAGCCGTCCGCCACGAGCTCGTCCAGCGCATTCCTCGCGGCATCGAGTTCCTGATACGCGGCCGTTACCGTCTGGGTCATCGCAATCACCTCCTTGCAAGCGTTCGAACACCAAAACCCGACGCTGTCCAGCGCCCTCCCCATGAACATAGCCTCCACCACCCCATCCCGCCACCCCGTAAACCCGGGGGTCGGACCAAGCCAAGTCTTTGTAAAGACGAGGAAAGAGGCGCTGTTCGGGCCCCACACGAGGCTTGGAGGCCCATTTTTGGCCCCGAAAACGCCGCTTCAGGCGGTGAATCACTGCTACGGGTGCTGCCGTCGCTCGGGCGCGCGTCATCTCGCTGGCCGCATCCCGAGGTGGTTGCTACGCTCGGCAGGTGCACAACGGCCAACCCGTGGGGGTGATCACTGATGTCGAACCGGACGCTCGGCCTGGACGACAGGCTCTACCACTACCTGCTCGACGCCTCCCTGCGCGAGGACCCCCTGCTGGCCGAGCTGCGCGGTCAGACCGCCGCGATGCCGGAGGCCAACTACCAGATCGCCCCGGAACAGGGGCAGTTCATGGCCTTCCTCGCGCGGGCCACCGGTACCCGCCGATACCTCGAGATCGGGACCTTTACCGGCTACAGCACGCTCGTCGTCGCACTGGCACTGCCCGCCGACGGCGAGGTGATCGCCTGCGACCTGAGCCGCGAGTGGACCGACATCGCCCGGTCGTTCTGGAAGCGCGCGGGTATCGAGGACCGCATCCGGCTCGAGTTGCGGCCGGCGCTCGAGACCCTCGCGGATCTTCGTGACCGCGGTGAGGATGGCCGCTTCGACCTTGCCTTCATCGATGCGGACAAGACCGGGTATCCCGAGTACTACGAACAGTGCCTCGCGCTGCTGCGCCCGGGGGGCATCGTGATGGTGGACAACACGCTCTGGTCCGGAACCGTCGCGGACCCCGCGGACCGCTCCGTGGACACCGAGGCCATCCGGGCCTTCAATAGGCAACTGCAACAGGACGAGCGCATCGAACTGTCGCTGATTCCGATCGGCGACGGCCTGACGCTCGCCCGCAAGCGGTCCGAGGCCGGAACCCGGTAGTCAGACGGCGGCCCGCAGGTCACCCGGCGGCCCGATTCCCGCCGGGGCCACCCGAAGTCGGTGGAACCCAGATGTTCCGCAAAGGCTGATGCGCTCGGGGCGGTATCTCCTTCGAGAAGCGAAGCTCGATGCCATTGCCGCTGCGGATGCCGAAGATCCGGCCACTGCGCACCCGGTACATGCGCGCGACCTCGCTGCAGCCCCGCACGAAGGCGGCTGGCGGATCGCCGCGCCGTACCGAGGCGGTGCCGCCATCCAGGTCAATGATGAAACGCACCTGCACATGCCGCAGGAAGAGCACCAGCGACACGGCCATGGCCGCGGAAAGCCCCAGCAGGATCAGGATTGGCGTCATCGGCTGACGAGCCTCGCTTCCCGACCCCGCCCGAGTCAACCGCTTCCCCGGGGACAGATTCAAGAATCTGTCCCGCCATTACAGCCGCCTGCGGATGCGGGCCACCCCGTCAGCACCTTGTCTTGAAGCGCTACCGGATGCTCGTGACCGCGGCTGGCCGTACAGGGCGGCCCATATTCAAAAAGGATTACTTATGGACATATCAGAATTCTTGATCTATTCACGAGGTCCATAACACGTTTATGGAGAGCGCACGCAATGACAGAAAAAGAAGAAACGTATGGACTGATGTTCACCCTTCTGCGCCGCCTGCGCAGGCAAAGGCTCCCCCGACTCCTTGCGATCAAGACAAGGCTGGATCACGGAGACCGGGTTGCGGCCGATGACATCCACTACCTTCAGGAGAGCTTTTCCGAGGCCCTGCGGACCCAACCGCTGTTCGACCGACACCCGGAACTGTCCGATATCAGCTTGCGAGTTATCGGCCTGTACCGCGAGATCAGCCTCACGGCCCTTAGAAACGAAAGCAGCCAACGCATGTGACCCTGCAATCCGCCCCGGGGCCCGCCCCGGGGTCGGACCAAGGCAAGCCCTTGTTTATACTCGATTCAGAGGGTCCTCCGAGGGTCCTCTGCAGCCTTAAACCGTCGTTTTAGGCCCCGAAAACGGGGCCTCAAGGCGAGAATTGGCCCGACAGCGGGAGCTGATATCGGGGAACCGTGCGGAAGCCTTGAACCACCGTTTTCGGGGCCTAAAATAGCCCTCCAAGGCCCATTTCGGCCCCGAATCCGGTACCCTTATTCAACATGATCAATCGCTTAGCTTGGTCCGACCCCGGGTGGTGGGGGGTGGTCGGGGTGCTGGTGCTGCTCGCGGGGTGTGCCGGCGAGTCGGGTGTGGGGGACGGTGAGCGGGTCCTGGAGGTGTGGGCGCACGCGGGGCGGGAGGCGGAGCGGCGGACGCTGGAGGCGCAGATCCGGCGGTTTGAGGCGGAGCTTCCGGCAGTACGGGTCGAGCTGACTTGGATCCCGGAGGGGTCCTACAACGGTCAGGTCCAGGCCGCGGCGCTGGGCGGGCGGTTGCCTGACGTGCTGGAGTTCGACGGGCCCTATCTGTACAGCTACGCCTGGCAAGGGCACCTGCAGCCGCTGGACGATCTCCTGCCCGAGGCACTGCGCGACGACCTGCTGGCCTCCATCCTGGCCCAGGGCACCTATCGCGATCGCCTCTACGGAATCGGCACCTTCGATTCCGGCCTCGGCCTCTGGGCCGACCGCGGCCGCCTCGAAGACGTCGGCGCACGCATCCCCGACGGCCCGGACGAGGCCTGGAGCACCGCCGAGTTCACCACCCTGCTGGAGAAGCTCGCCGCCATCGACGACGACGGCCAGGTGCTCGATCTGAAGCTGAACTACACCGGCGAGTGGTTCAGCTACGCCTTCTCGCCGCTGCTGCAGTCCGCGGGGGGCGACCTCGTCGACCGCGGCCCGCAGGGCCTCGCAAGCAGCACGCTCGACGGCCCCGAATCCGTCTCGGCGATGCGCACGCTGCAGTCGTGGATCCAGCAGGGCCTGGTCGATCCGAACCTGGACGACGCCGCCTTCACCCAAGGCCGGGTCCCGCTCGCGTGGGGCGGCCACTGGAACCACCCCGCCTACCGCGACGCCCTCGGCGAGCGCCTGCTGCTGCTCCCGCTGCCGCGCCACAGCGACGAGCTGGTCACCGGCCAGGGCTCCTGGCAATGGGGCATCACCAGGCGCGCGCCGGATCCCCAGCTCGCGATGGACTTTCTCGCGTTCCTGCTACGCCCCGACGAGGTGCTGGCGATGAGCGAGGCCAACGGCGGCGTTCCGGCCACACACCGCGCGGCCCGGCGCTCGGAGGACTTCGGCCCGGACGGCGCCCTGCACCTCTTCGTGCGCCAGCTCGCGGAGGGCTACGCGATGCCGCGTCCGCGCACCCCGGCCTATCCCGTGATCAGTGACGCCTTCGGCCGGGCCTTCCAGGACATCCGCCACGGCGCGGACCCGGCGGAGGCCCTGACCCGCGCGGCGCGCCGCATCGACCGCGAACTGCGGGACAACCGGCACTATCCGCCCATTGCCGCGCCGACCGCAGGGTGCAGCTCAGAGGCGTTCCTGGTGCTCAGCCACGACATCGTCACCGAGCCCGCCGAGGGCGCGATCACAGTGCCGGTTCGCAAACGGCTCTCCCTCCCTGCGTCCGAGCCCGCCTGGTGATTCGTCGCTCCCGCTTCACCGAGGCCCCGGCCGCCTGGCTGCTGATGGCCCCGGGGCTCGTCGGCCTGATGCTGTTCCTGCTCCTGCCCTTCGCGCTGGCGGTGGTGCTGTCCTTCACCAACCTGCGCATGGCCTCGCCGCTGCCGCTCGAGTTCGTCGGCCTCGCTAACTACACGCTGGCCTTCCAGGAGACCGCCCTGCCCCGCGCACTGCTGAACAACCTGCTGTTCGCGCTGGTGGTGGTCCCGGCACAGACCGCACTGGGCCTTGCCCTCGCCGTGCTGCTGGACCGTCCACTGCGCGGCCGCACGGTGTTCCGCACGCTGTTCTTCCTGCCGGTGGTCTTCCCGCTGTCGCTGATCGCCGTGGTCTGGGTGCTGATCTTCGCCCCGGGTCCGGACGGTCTGCTGAACGCCGCACTCGGCGTGCTGAGCCTCGGCCTCTGGGAGCCGCGCGACTTCCTGAACGACCCTTCCTGGGCGCTGCCCGCGGTGATGCTGACCTCGATCTGGCAGGGCGTCGGCTTCCAGATGATCGTGCTGCTGGCCGGCCTGCAGGCGATCCCGCGCCAGCTCTACGAGGCGGCAGCGATCGACGGCGCGGGCCGCTGGCGACAGTTCCTGCACGTCACGCTTCCGGGGCTGCGCAACCCGCTGATCTTCGTGGTGATCGTCACCACCATCCTTTCCTTCCGGGTGTTCGACCAGGTCCGGATCATGACTCGCGGCGGCCCGCAGGATGCGTCGAATACCGTGATCCACGAAATGGTGCGCACCGCCTTCGATCAGGGGCACGTGGCGATGGGCGCGGCGATGAGCGTGGTCTTCTTCGTGGTGATCCTCGGGATCGCGCTGGCCCAGCGCCGGCTGCTGCGCCAGCGGGGCGAGGTCTCGTGAGCCGAACCTCCGCCCTGCTGCGCGTGGTGCTGGCCTACACGCTGCTGCTGGCCTGCACGCTGGTCTTCATCGCGCCGGTGCTGTTCATGATCATCGGAAGCCTGAAACCGGACGCGCTGGTGCTGGCCGAGGCCGGCTCGCTGCGCGCCTTCCTGCCGGATACGTTCAGCCTGGACAACTACCGGGCAGTGTTCGAGCGCGTGCCCTTCGGCGCCTACCTGCTCAGCTCGCTGATCGTGAACGGCCTGATCGTCGGACTCGGCCTGCTGGTGAACGCCTTCGCCGGCTATGCGCTCGCCCGTCTGCGCTGGTGGGGCCGCGGGGCGATGCTGGGGCTGGTCCTCGCGGTGCTGGTGATCCCCTTCGAGGCGATCGCGATTCCGCTGTTCTACCAGCTGTCGTGGCTCGGCTGGCGCGACGACTGGCTGGTGCAGGCAATCCCCTTCGTCGCCAACCCGCTGGCGATCTTCCTTTTCTACAGCTTCTTTCTCGGCCTGCCGCGGGAACTGGAGGAGGCCGCGCGGGTGGATGGTGCCGGCGTGCTGAGCACCTTCTTCCTGATCGTGCTGCCCAATGCGAAGGCGGCCTTCGCCAGCGTGGCGATCGTGCTCTTCCTGTTCCACTGGGGCATGTACCTGTGGCCGCTACTGATGACCACCTCGGAGGGCGTGCGCCCGCTCCCGCTCGGCATCGCGAACTTCTATACCCTGCCGCCGCTGCAGTGGGGCGATATCATGGCCTTCGGGGTGCTGATGGTGCTGCCCGTGCTGATCCTGTTCGTGGTCTTCCAGCGCTGGTTCGTCCGCGGGGTCGCGTCCACCGGGGTGAAGGGCTGAGCCGGTGCCGGACCCGCGAGAGGAACGGAGCCACTGATGGCCGATGTCGAATTCAAAGGCGTGCGCAAGGCCTTCGGCGATCACATCGTGATCCCGGGGCTGGACCTCACGGTGCAGGACGCCGAGCTGCTGGTGCTGCTCGGGCCCTCGGGCTGTGGCAAGTCCACGCTGCTGCGCCTGCTCGCCGGGCTGGAGCAGCCCACCGACGGCGAGATCCGCATCCATGGACGCCCGGTCGATGGCCTCGGCCCGCGGGCGCGGAACATCGCGATGGTCTTCCAGAACTACGCGCTCTACCCGCACCTGACGGTGCGCGGCAACCTGGAGTTTCCGCTGCGCATGCGCGGGATGCCCCGCGCCGGACGCGAACGGCGCATGCTCGAGGCGGCCCGGGCGCTGGGGCTCGAACCGCTGCTCGAGAAGCGGCCGGCGGAGCTCTCCGGCGGGCAGCGGCAGCGCGTCGCGATGGGCCGTGCGATCGTGCGCGAGCCGGACGTCTTCCTGATGGACGAACCGCTGTCCAACCTCGACGCCCGCCTGCGCGTGCAGATCCGCGCCGAGATCGGCGCGCTGCAGCGCCGTCTCGCGGTCACCACGCTGTACGTGACCCATGACCAGGTCGAGGCAATGACCCTTGGCGATCGGGTTGCGGTAATGCGCGATGGCGTGATCCAGCAACTCGGCCGGCCGGCCGAACTCTACGACCGACCCGCCAATCTCTTCGTCGCCGGCTTTCTCGGCAATCCCCCGATGAACCTTCTGGAGCCGACCTTCGAACGGCGCGACGGGGAGCGGATGGTGCGCCTCGGCGGGACCTGGGCGCGGCCATCCGCCGGGATCCCGGAGCGGGTCCGCTATGTGGGGATCAGGCCCGAGGCGTTCAGCATCAGCGCAAGCGGGAATTCCGGCGGTGCGCGGCAGGATCGGCTGGAGATTCAGGGCCTGGTGGACTCCGTGGAGGTGCTCGGCCACGAACGCATCGTATATCTCCGCGTTCCGGAACCGGTGGTCGAGCTGTCGGACGGTCCGGGTCCGTGGCGGTCGGCTGAAGGCCTGCTCGCGGCGCGTCTGACGGGCAGCCCAGTACGCAAGCACGGTGAATCCGTCACCCTGACCGCCCCCGCCGCGGGGATGCACTGGTTCGACGAAGATGGCAATGCGATTCCAACCGATGTTCGGTGAGCCGTGCATTGCCATCATTCGCCCGGCCTCTCTGCGGGGCATTTTGTGCGCGTCGCGTCCCTGCCGGAACCCGGTGATCAAGGGCTGTTGCCCGGTCTCACCCGGACCAATGCGAATGCCGTCCTCGCCCGCGGCCTTTGCGGCCTCCGCGTGCAATCAATGGTGAAGAGTAACCCCGGACCCGTTGAAGCGATGCGGGCTTGCTACCGACCGATCAACATCAACGGATCGGGGTCGTCACGGCTAAAATGGGTGGCCCTCGTGGACCAGGGTTCAGGTCTGGATTCACTCGACGCTATCGGGCGCCGGGATGTCTTCCTGATAGCGCGGCGAGATGAGCTCGACAGTGCCTCCCTCGCTGCCCAGCTGCTCGATCGTTATCTGGGCCTGCCCCCTCTCCGCTTCGCGGAAGTGAAGACACACAGGATCCTCAATACGGAGACTTTCGCCAACAAACCAATTGAAACTGCACATGTTTCGGTGATCTCCCTGTCATGGTTCAAAGGTCCTGTGGCACGGTGAGACCGCCTTCGGAAAACGAAAGCGGGAACAGAACGGCACATGGTGATCTTTCAGCGCCCCCGCAATCTGGTCGCGCGCCTCGGGCACGACCCACCGTGACCGGACCTTGCAAGGCCGGCCATGAGGCCAGAAGGCGGTTCAGAATCTCGGGGCTGGAGAGCCGTCCGAATCATCGGGCGGGATAATTTCGATCGGGATCCTTTCCTTTTCGGTCCACTCGATCGCGAGCAAGACCTGATCCTCTTCGCCCTCCCTTACAATGCTGCGGACATGAAGACGGGCAACGTTACCGATGCGCAGGCTTTCCCCGACAAGACAATTGAAGACGGACATTCATAACCTCCTTTCCGTGGCAAAGAAACGTCCTTATGGCGGTCGTGAAGCGCGCCCGAAAAACGGACGCACCCCAAGGATGCCAACCCCACCTTTTGCGAGTCAACACGTCCCGGTAACCGATTTTTCGGCCCAATCACTGTAAAAACTCGGCACAAAATGCACGCAAGCCTCTGAAACCACAGGAAAACCCACGGATTTTCCCGGGGTCGGACCAAGCCAAACGCTTGAAAACACACCGTAACCTGTCGAAAAATTCGTTCGAAAACGGCCTTATCGGGCCATTTTCGACCGAAAAAATCTGCTCCAAGGAGGGAGTCGATGCCTCGCGCAAGCCGCCATTTCCTGCCCGGACACATCTGGCACATCACCCACCGCTGCCACGAACGCGCATTCCTGCTGCGCTACGCCCGCGACCGCCGCTTCTGGCGAGCCCGACTCTACGAGGCCCGCAGGCGCCACGGGCTGTGCGCGCTCAACTACGTCGTAACCCGCAATCACGTCCACCTGCTGGTACGCGACTGTGGCGTCGGCGAGATCGCCCGGTCCATTCAGCTGATCGCAGGTCAAACCGGTCAGTCGTTCAACCGGCGCAAGCGGCGGAAAGGAGCGTTCTGGGAGGATCGCTACCATGCCACCGCGGTGGAGAGCGGCGAGCACCTCGCCCGCTGCCTCGTCTACATCGACCTGAACATGGTGCGTGCCGGCGCGGTGAGTCACCCGCGTGAGTGGGAGTCCGGCGGATACCGCGAGATCCAGTCGCCACCGAGGCGCTACCAGGTGCTGGATCTCGAGGCCCTGACCGAAGCGCTGGGCCTGCGCAACGTGGAACAACTGCAGGACTGCCATCGGCGCTGGGTGGATGACACGCTCGCCTCCGCCGCCATCGCCCGCGACGATCGGTGGACGCGCAGCCTGGCGGTGGGCAGCGAGCCCTTCGTGCAGCGCGTGCAACAGGAGATGGGCCTCGACGCCCGGTTCCGCGCGATCAAGTCAGACGGTGTGGCGGCCTGTCTCCGGGAACCCGCCGTGGCTTATGAAGCCACTTTCGGGCCTGAAAAAGGCCCTTCAAGCGGTTCAGGGGCCCCCGAATGACCGTGTATCCGCCAATGAATCAGAGACTTGGCTTGGTCCGACCCCGCCCCAGGCCCCTGGGCACCTCAGTCCGAAAAGCCCCATGCCACGAAGTGCGGGTTCGCGAAATCCGGCTTGCCGTAGGTCAGCGGTTCGCCGTCGACGCGGGTGATCCGCCCGCCGGCGGCGGCCAGCACCGCGTGGCCGGCGGCGATGTCCCATTCCATGGTGCGGCCCAGGCGCGGGTAGAGGTCCGCCTCGCCGGTCGCGACCAGGCAGATCTTGAGCGACGAGCCGGCGCTGCGCAGCTGCGCGATACGGCGACCCTGCAGGAAGCCCTCCAGCGCCGCGGGATCGCCGTGCGAGCGGCTCGCAACCACCGTCAGCCCCTCCTCCGGCGGCTCACGAACCGCGATCGCACGGCGCTTGCCCTCCTCCTCGGTGAAGGCCGCCGCGGCCACCGCCCCGGCGAAGACGCGATCCAGCGCCGGGGCGAAGACCACGCCGAGGACCGGCTGCCCCTGCTCGATCAGTCCGATGTTCACGGTGAACTCGCCGTTGCGGCTGACGAACTCCCGGGTGCCGTCGAGGGGGTCCACCAGCCAGAAGCGTTCGCCGACTTCCGGAATCTGCCCGGCCGCCACGGCCTCCTCGGCAATCACCGGGATCTCCGGCGTCAGCTCCGCGAGTGCCGGCAGGATCAGCGCCTCGGCCCGCTCGTCGGCCTCGGTGACCGGTGAGGCGTCCGCCTTCCCGCGCACCTCGAAGTCCGTCCGGTAGATGTCCATGATCACCGCGCCCGCGCGGCGCGCGACGGGCAGCAGCTGTTCGAGGAGGTCGAGCCGGTTCTGGGGGTCAGACATGGTGTGGTTCCGCTCAGCAGTGGATGGGAGGGGTCGGTCAGGCCTGGGGCAGCCGTCCCCGTGCACGCAGCGCATCGATCACGCGATCCGCGGCCTCCTCGGCCGTCATGGCCGAGGTGTCGATGACCAGTTCCGGACGATCCGGGATCTCGTACGGCGAATCGATCCCGGTGAAGTTCTTCAGTTCACCGCGTCGCGCCTTCTTGTAAAGGCCTTTGGGGTCGCGCTGCTCCGCGATGTCGAGGGGCACGTCCACGAAGACCTCCAGAAACTCGCCGTCGGTCAGCAGGTCGCGCGCCATCTGCCGCTCGGTGCGAAACGGCGAGATGAAGGCCGTGAGCACGATCAGGCCGGCATCGACCATCAGCTTCGCGACCTCGCCGACCCGCCGGATGTTCTCCACCCGGTCGACCTCGGTGAAACCCAGATCACGGTTGAGTCCGTGGCGCACGTTGTCCCCGTCGAGCAGGTAGGTGTGGTGCCCCAGGCGATAGAGCTGCTGCTCGACGCGGTTGGCGATGGTCGACTTCCCCGATCCGGACAGCCCCGTGAACCACAGCACACAGGGATGCTGCGTCTTCTGCGACGAGCGCGCGGTCTTGTCGATGTCGACGTGCTGGATGTGGATGTTCTCCGCGCGGCGCAGCGCGAAGTGCAGCAGCCCGAGACCCAGTGCCTCCCCGGAATCGCGGTCGACGATGATCATCAGGCCGGTCGCCGGATTCTCGCCGTGGGGATCGAAGGCCACCGGCCGGTTCAGGCTGATGTTGCACACGGCAGCTCCCTCCGCCTGCAACTGGTTCGCCGCCAGCTCTTCCTCCGTGCCCAGGGCCAGCTCGTACTTGATGTCGGTGACGACGACGTCGGCGGTCTGCGCCCCGATCCGCGCCTGATACCGGCGCGAGGGTAACAGCGGTTCCGAATGCAACCAGATCACCGTGGCCTCGAACTGGTCCGCCACGGATGCGGGGGACTCCACGGTGGAGATCACCGAACCGTCGGCAATGAGGATCGGGTCCGCCAGCGTCAGCTTTACGCGCTCCCCGGGCCCCGGCTCCGCCGCCTCACCTTCTTCCGTCCCGATGGCGATCACGCGGGTCTCCTTGCCCATCGGCTGGATGCGGACCCGCTCCCCCTGCTTCACGTGCCCGCTGACCACGGTGCCGAAGGCGGCGGCGACCCCTCCCTCCTGTCGCGCCGACTCCACCGGAAACCGGAACGGGCGCTGCGCCGCTCGTTCCCCGGCGGCCTCGACGCCTTCCAGGAAGGCAGACACGGCCGCCCTCGCTTGTGCATCCGGTGCTGACGCGGCCAGATCTGCGAGCCCGAACCCCTCGCCTGCGGACCTCACCGGCAGCGCCAATACGTGATTGATCCCGAACCGCCCGGCCCAGTCGCGGAACTCATCCTCGAGCCGTTGCCAAGCCTCCGCGCCGGGCCCATCGGCGTCGGTTCCCGTCAACGCCAGCGCCAGGTGCCGCACCCCCAGCTGCGCCAGCAGAAACACCTGCCGCCTCAAGGTCGCCGTCATCCCCTCCCGCGCATCCGCCACGAGCAGCGCCGCCTGCGCCACCCCCGCCGCCGCGAGCGTCTCAACGCCCCGGGGTCGGACCAACGGAACCCTTTGATTTTGAATAAAAAACACTTGCCATTTACCCCTTTTCCAGGCCTTAGAGGCCCCATTTTAACCCCGAAAACGCCCTTCCAAGCGCCGGGCGCAATCACCATGAGTCTGGCGGCCCCTCTGATCATTCGGCCTCGTTAGAGTCCCGTTTTCGAGCCCCAAACCGCCCCTCCAGGCCCCTCCAGCAGGTATCAGAAACGCGTTTTTCATTCAGATTCCGTCACTTGCCTTGGTCCGACCCCGGCCACTCCGGCCACCATGTCATTCAGAACGACCAGACGAGCGGGATGACGAGGATCGCGACCACGGAGGTCACGACGGTCATCGGGATGCCGGCGCGCAGGTAGTCGCTGAAGCGGTAGCCGCCGGGGCCGAAGACCATCAGGTTCGTCTGGTAGCCGATCGGGGTCGCGAAGCTCGCCGAGGCCGCCATCATGATCGCGATCGCAAAGGGCAGCGGGCTGACGCCGAGGTCGCCGGCGACTGCAAAGGCAATCGGAAAGACCAGTACCGCCGCCGCGTTGTTGGTGATCAGAGCAGTAAAAAGCGCGGTGGCCAGGTAGATCATCAGCAGGTTCATCCACGGATCGTCACCCGCCAGCCCCACGAATCCGAGCGCCAGGGTGTGTGCGAGACCGGTCGCCTCCATCGCCGCACCGATCCCGAACGCCGCGGCGATCGTGAACAGCACCGACCAGTCGATGCTCTGCCGCGCGACGTGCAACGGCACGCACCGGGTCACCACCATCAGCGCCGCGGCCAGCAACGCCGCCTCGAGCATCGAGAACACGCCCGTGGTGACCGTCGCCAGCAGCCCCACCAGGATCCCGCCAGCGATCATGGCGCGGTCGTGCCGCGGCGTCGCGCTGTCCTGCAGCCGGCTCACCAGGAAGAAATCCCGGCTGTTGCGGTTCTGGATCTCGAAACCGGGACCCGCCTCCACCAGCAGGGTGTCGCCCGGCTGCAGCACGATGTCGCCCACCTTGCCCTTCAGGCGCTCGCCGTTGCGCGCGACCGCGATCACCACCGCGCTGTAGCGGTTGCGGAAGCGGGCATCGCGGATGGTCTGCCCGACCATCGGACAGCTGTCCGAGACCACCGCCTCCAGCAGGTGCCGGTCCGCCCGGTGGCCGCCCAGCTTGAAGACCTGCCCGGTCGCCGGACGCAGCCCGCGGATCTTCTGCAGGTCCACCACGGATTCCACCACGCCCACGAAGATCAGCCGGTCGCCGCCCCGAAGCCTCTCCTGCGGCGACACCGCAGGCAGCAGGGTTCCGTCGCGATCCACCTCGATCAGGAAGGCGCCGGGAAGATTGCGCAGGCCGGCCTCCTCGATGGTCCGGCCGTCGAGCGCGCCGTGCGGCTCCACGTGCATCTCGATGGTGTATTCCCGCGGATCCTCCAGTTTGGCGAGTGCGGGCGGACGATCGGGCAGCAGCCAGCGGCTGAACAGGATCAGGAAGGTCAACCCGACGATCGTGACCGGCACGCCCACCCAGGCGATGTCGAACAGCCCGAAGCCCTCACCCGTGCGGTCGAGCATCAGGCCGTTCACCACCAGGTTCGTGCTGGTGCCGATCAGCGTGACAGTACCGCCGAGGATCGCCGCGTAGGACAGTGGGATCATCAACTTCGAGACCGGCAGGTCGTGCTTGCGCGCCCATTCGCTGACGGCCGGGATCAGCATGCCCACCACCGGCGTGTTGTTCAGCACCGCGCTCATCACCGACACTGGCGCCCCGAGCCGCCACTGGGCCCGCATCAGAGACCCCGGCCGACCCAGCAGGTTGTGCACGATCCACTGGATGCCGCCCGTCTCCCGAATCCCGGCCACCACCACGTACAGCGCGCCCACCGTGATCACGCCCTGATTGGAGAACCCGACGAAGGCCTCTGAAGGCCCGACCACCCCGGTGACCATCAGAACGATCACCGCCCCGACAAACACGAAGTCCGGCGCCGCCCGCGTGAACGCCAGCACCCCGAACATCGCGACGACCAGCCCCGCGGTAAACCAGGCCTCCCAACCCATCACACCCACCTATCCGGGGTCGGACCAGCCCAACCCACTGAAATCACGAAAGAATCGCCCAAAAAAACATCCTTTTTCGGCCTTAGACGGCCATTTTTGACCCCAAAAACAGGCCGCGAAACGGGCGGAATCTACCGGGCCAGCCTACGCGAACGTCCAACTCTTCCTCTTAGAACCCCCATTCTGCCCCAAAAAACGGGCGTCTAAGCCCGCTTTTACCCCAAAAATTACCCTAATTTTCCATACAAATCAGAGTGTTGGCTTGGTCCGACCCCAGCGGGGGTGGGTTTCCCAGGCGAGGGCGTGGTGGACGATCTGGTCGAGGTTGTCGTGTTGGGGGTGCCAGTCGAGGACCTCGCGGATGCGGGTGGCGTTCGCGGTGAGGGCCGGCGGGTCACCCGCGCGGCGGGGGCCGAGGTGTACGGGGAAGTCGACGCCGCTGGCGCGTTTTACCGAGTCGAGGACCTCGAGCACGCTGTATCCTCGGCCGTAGCCACAGTTCAGCACCTGCGAGTCGCCGCCGGCCTCGAGGTATTCGAGTGCGCGCACGTGAGCCGAGGCCAGGTCTTCCACGTGGATGTAGTCTCGGATGCAGGTGCCGTCCGGGGTGTCGTAATCGGTGCCGAACACGGTGATGCCATCGCGCTGGCCGAGCGCGGCCTGGCAGGCCACCTTGATCAGATGCGTAGCATCCGGAAACGACTGCCCCAGCCGCCCCTCGGGATCGGCGCCCGCCACGTTGAAATAGCGCAGACTCACGTAGCGCAGGCTCGACGCAAGGCCGAGGTCCATCAGCATCCGCTCGGACATCATCTTCGAGGCACCGTAAGGGTTGATCGGATCCAGCGGCGCGTCCTCGGCCACCGACGCCACATCCGGAATCCCGTACACGGCCGCCGTGGAGGAGAACACGAAGAAACGCGTCCCCGCCTCCGCGCACACCTCCAGCAGGTTCAGCGTGTTGCGGGTATTGTTCCGGTAATACTTGACCGGATCCGCAACCGACTCCGGCACCACGATATGCGCTGCAAAGTGAAGTACGCCGTCGAAGGCATGCGCATCGAATACCGCCCGGAGCCGGTCCTGATCGGCCAGATCCGCCTCCACCAGCTCGGCCGGTCCCACCGCCTCGCGGTAGCCGGTGCTCAGATTGTCATACACCACCACGTCGTGACCGGCCTCGAGCAGATGCCGCACCACGTGGCTGCCAATATAGCCGGCACCGCCAGTGACCAAGAGTTTCATGAGTCTCCTTTTTCTTCGGAATGGGCGTCTCGCCCTGGTTTCGGTCGAATAGGGGTGGAACCGCACGGCCACGGCGCTGGCTCGGCAGCAGTCCGGTAAGGATGCATGAAATCCACCCCGCCTCTCCTCGGCAGTCGGCCAGGCGCGGCTTTACTTGAGCAGGAAGCCGAGCGCGGCGCTCGCAAGATCTGAAAACACAGCCACTGAAGGACACGGACATCACGGAAAATCAGAGACATCCAGAACCTCAGCCATGAATTTAGGTGTTCTTCCGTGGCGCGCCGTTCCGTCGCCACGGGCACCGCGTATCGCCATAGTCACTCGTGTGCAGGTCCGTGCCACGCACCAAAATCCTCTCTTCGCCCGCTTGCCGGAGAGGAGCCAGGAGTGAAGGCCACGACCGGCGCTGCGTCCCTACCCCACCCCTTCCCTGTTAGCAGGGCGAGGGAGATCTTCAGGGTCGGGGGTTGCTCAGGGCCATGGCAGCCAAAACCGTTGGCGGCCACAACATCGTGGTGAACCCCGCGCACGTCTCCATCCCCAACGGCCACCCCCCGAAACCACTTGATCCGACTTTTGTGTTAATAGATTAACACTGTAGCCTGTGTGCATCCGTTACCGTGGCATGGCAGCAACATCCGCACGATGTCGCTGCCATCGCGCGCGATAACCCGGAAGCCACGCCACAACCCTGGGGGGTACCTTTGCGGATATTCGGCCACCACGTCTCCCGTGCAGCCGTCATCCTGGCCGGTGTCGAGATCCTGCTGGTCTATGTCTGCATCAAGCTCGCGCTGTTTTTCATGGCGGACGGATTCACGACGCCCTACCTCATCCACCCGGAGGTCCTGTTCGCCGCCGTTGTGATCGTTTCGGCGCTGGGGTTGCTCGGCCTCTACGAAAAATCGGCACGCACGCTCACAATCAGCATCCGCGGCCTCGCCGACTCCCTCCGCATTGCCTTTGGCATCCTGCTGGGCGCCGCCGTACTGTGGACCCTCGCGATCCCCGCCGGTGTCCTCTCCTTCGGGTCCGGAGCACTGGTGCTCGGTGCAGGCCTCGCGGTCGCAGGGCTGCTGCTGGAGCGTCTGCTGTTCTGGCGCGCGAAGCGGCTTGATGTCTTCAGACGCCGGATGCTGGTCATCGGGACGGGACCGCAGGCCGCCACCATCGAGAAGAGTCTCGGCCATGAGGCGCCCGCGAAGGTCGCTGCGTACATCGATACCGGGGAAGGAGAGGCCACCGCACTGCCTGCCAGCCGAGTGGCAACCTTCTCAGCCGACAGGACGCTGCTCGACATCGCCGAAGATACAGGGGCGGAGGAGATCGTGGTGGCCGTCCGCGACCGGCGCGGAAGGCTCCCCGTGAAGCAGCTGCTGGAGTGCAAGCTGCAGGGCATCGAAATCACCGACATCTCCGCATTCTTCGAGCGCGAACAGCAGAAGATCCAGCTGGAATCGCTGAACGCCAGCTGGCTGATCTTTGGCAGGGGGTTTCGCCAGCACTGGTTCGGCAACGCGGTCAAGCGCGGATTCGATATCCTCTTCAGCACCGTGCTGCTCATTGTCGCCTCCCCGGTGATGCTGGGTACCGCGGTCGCGATCCGGATGGAGGGCCCCGGCCCCATCCTCTACTGGCAGACGCGGGTCGGCCGCGGCAACGAACCCTTCGAGATCTGCAAGTTCCGCAGCATGCGGACCGACGCCGAGAGCGACGGGCTCGCGCGCTGGGCGACGGGGGACGACGACCGCATCACCGGTGTCGGACGCGTGATCCGCAAGCTGCGCATCGACGAACTGCCGCAGGCCTACAACGTGCTGAAGGGCGAGATGTCCTTCGTCGGACCACGGCCGGAACGCCCCTTCTTCGTGGACCAGCTCAGCACCGAGATCCCCTATTTTCTCGCCCGGCACAGCATCCGCCCCGGCATCACCGGCTGGGCCCAGGTCCGCTACCGCTACGGCGCCTCGGTGGAGGATGCCGGGAACAAGCTGCAGTACGATCTGTACTACGTGAAGAACCACACGCTCTTCCTGGATCTGGTGATCATGCTGGAGACCGTGCGGGTGGTAATCTTCGGCCGCGGCGCGCGGTGAGGATGGCTGGGATAAACGGGGACAGATTTATTTTCCGAATCCGTGGGCCTGCTCAGCGAAGGCAAATTAATAAATCTGTCCCTATTCTGTTGATTGCCGCCGGTTGGCCTTTCGTGCGCGGTTTCGAACATCGGGCAAATGGCCCGACGAACTGCGTCGCGACCACAACAGTCCTCCAGGGCCGCCGCCCTGCCGCGCCACCACCACACAGGCCTGGGTGATGCCACTCACCGTCATCAGCTACCTCACCGCCGCGCTGGCCTTCCTGATCCTCGCAATCCTGATGCTGATCCTGTGGCGCGACCGGCCGGGCAGTATCTGGGTACTGGGGGCGGCGCTCGCTTCAGTCGCCTGGGCCTTTTTTCTGGCACTGGTTTCTTGGCTTGTACCCGACAGCTCTGTCATCTCCGGCAGTATCCTGGAGGTAGGCCGCAATGCGGGCTGGTTCGCGGTCCTGCTCTCCGTGCTTGCGATCGAAGGTAACAGGGGCTCCGGAAATACGCGTGCCCTGCGTACCTGGATCGCCCTGACGGCGGCCTTCCTGGTCGCGGTTTCGATCCCCATCGCCCTGCCCTCGTGGGCAGCCGAGGGCCGCTGGCACGGCCTCATCTTCCTGTTGATGGCCATCGCCGGACTGGTGCTGGTCGAGCAGGCCTACCGGAACACCCCTCCCCAGCGCCGCGCCGGCATCAAGCTCCTCGCCCTCGGCCTTGGCGCCATGTTTGCCTTCGATCTCTTCCTGTTCGCGGACATCGCTTTGTTTCAAGCCGTCAACAGTCCGACCCTGCAGGCCAGGGGATTGGTCAATGCGCTGGTGGTCCCGCTGATCGCAGCGTCGGTCAGCCGCCGCCCCGTGCATGCGGGAGTGCCCGTCGTCTCCCGGAAGCTACTCTTCTACACCGCGTCCCTGACCGGCGCAGGAGTCTATCTGCTGGCCGTCGGTGCCACGGGATACTACCTGCGCCAGGCCGGCGGTGAACTCGGCGCCCTGCTGCAGGTGACCCTGCTCTTCGGCGCCGCACTCGTATTGGCCCTGGTGCTGTTCTCCGGCACCTTCCGCGCTCGCCTGCGCGTCTACCTGGCCAAGCATCTGTTCAAGTATCGATACGACTATCGACACGAATGGCTGCGGTTTACCGCAACGCTGTCCCACAACGACCCGGCAGTGCCCTTCAGCGAGCGCGCCGTCCAGGCCATTGGAGAACTCGCCGAGAGCCCCGGGGGCCTCTTGTGGGTGCGGCAGAATGACGGCCGTCTGGCTCTCGACGGCGCGCTCAATCTCGAGTCGCCCAGCCATCCCCCGATGGAGAGCGACGCTCCGCTAGTCGGTTTCCTGGCAAGGACGGGCTGGGTGGTTGATCTCGAGGAATTCCGGCGCAGACCCGAAATCTACCGGGGGCTGGAGCTGCCCGCCTGGCTGCTTGAAGACGCCCGGTACTGGGCGGTGATTCCATTGCTGGGGGCCGACGGGCTGGTGGGCTTCGTGGTCCTGCTGCCACCGCTGGCTCCGCACCGGATCGACTGGGAGGAACGTGATCTCCTGAAGACCGCCGGGCGCCAGCTGGCCGTGTACGTCGCGCTCGTGCACACAGGCGAGGCTCTGCTCGAGGCCCGCCAGTTCGAAACACTCCACCGTCTGAGCGCCTTTCTAGTGCACGATCTGAAGAACGTCTCCGCACAGCTCTCGCTGATCTGTTCCAACGCCGCGCGCCACCGCGACAACCCCGAGTTCGTCGATGATGCGCTCCGGACCATCGCCAACGCACGCGACCGCCTGGAACGCACTCAGGCGCAACTGCGCAACGCGCAACCGCGGCAACCCGCCCCGCGCCAGATCATCCACCTACCCACCCTGCTGGACGAGGTGGTCGCCGCGAGCCAGCCGGGAAAACCGACTCCCCGCCTCGAGATCCGCGAACCCGCTGACGTGGAGGGGGACAGGGAGGGCCTGAAGAACGTGGTGCTGCATCTGGTGCGAAACGCCCAGGAGGCCACCCCCGGTTCCGGCCATATCGGGCTGGCCCTCTACACCGAAGACGACCGGGCCATTATTGTGGTAGAGGACAATGGCTCGGGCATCGACGAGGAGTTTCTTCACCAGCGTCTGTTCCGGCCCTTCCAGACGACCAAGGGCAACGCCGGAATGGGCATCGGCCTTTATGAGGCCCGTACGCAGATCGCAGGCATGGGCGGACGTATCGATGTGGAAAGCGAGGTCGGACGCGGCACGCGATTCACCATCGGATTGCCGATGCACCGGCACGGAACCTGAGGGCGAGGTACAAACAGTGGGCAACACCGCGGACTCCATGAAGCTGTTGATCGTCGAAGACGACGCGGGCCTGCAGAGCCAGCTGCGCTGGTGCTTCGAGGGCTACGAGGTCCTGCAGGCCCGGGACCGGTCGAGCGCGATGACAGAGGTCCGCCGCCACCAGCCCCAGCTCGTTACGCTGGATCTCGGTCTACCGCCGGATCCGGCGAATGCCGCCGAGGGCCTTGCGCTCCTCGAGGAGATCCTATCCGCCTCGCCGCACACCAAGATCGTTGTCGTTACCGGCAGCGACGACCGCGAAAACGCGCTCAGGGCCGTTGCCCAGGGCGCGTACGATTATTACGTCAAGCCGGTCGCCGCGGACGCGCTGCGGCTGATCGTCGATCGCGCGGCCCATCTCTATGAACTGGAAGAGGAAAACCGGCGCCTGTCGCAACGGGCGGAGCAGCCGCTCCAGGGGCTGATCACAGCCGACCCGGGCATGCTCAAGGTTTGCCGTATGGTCGAGCGCGTGGCCCCGTCCGACGCGACCGTGCTGCTGCTCGGCGACAGTGGTACCGGCAAGGAGATCCTCGCACGCGCGCTGCACGAACTGAGCCCCCGCAAGGGAGGACCCTTCGTCGCGATCAACTGCGCCGCGATCCCGGAAAACCTCCTGGAGAGCGAACTCTTCGGCTACGAAAAGGGGGCCTTCACCGGGGCCACCCGGCAGAGCATCGGCAAGATCGAGCACGCGCACAAAGGCACACTGTTCCTCGACGAGATCGGCGATCTGCCGATGAGTCTGCAGGCCAAGCTGTTGCGCTTCCTCCAGGAACACACCGTGGAGCGACTGGGCGGCCGCAAGGAGATCCCCGTGGACATCCGCGTGGTCGGCGCCACGAACCAGGACCTCGGACACTTGATGAGCGAGGGGGGCTTCCGCGAGGACCTCTATTACCGAATCAGCGAGATCGCGGTGCACATCCCGCCGCTGCGCGACCGGCAGGGCGACCGCAGCCTGATCGCCCACGCCCTGCTTGAGCGCTTCGTCCAGGATCAGAGCCGGCCGCGCCGGGGCTTCACCAGCGACGCGCTGCGCGCAGTCGAGGCCTACGACTGGCCAGGCAACGTCCGGGAGATGGAGAACGTGATACGGCGCGCGGTGATCATGGCCGACGGACCGAACGTGACCGCGGAAGACCTGGGTCTGGACGTTCCGTCCGAGCACGACGGGCCAATGGGCCTTCGCGCGGCGCGCGACGCGGCAGAGAGGGAGGCGGTCATCAACGCGATGAGCCATTGCAACGGCAACATCTCCAGCGCCGCCGACCTCCTCGGCGTCACCCGCCCCACGCTCTACAATCTGCTGGACAAATTCGGGCTGCGATAGGCAGACCACCGGCCAGATCTGTGGCCTCCTGCATGGGTGGAAGGGGGCAGGAGGCGAGTCCTGTGGCCGATCGGGGCCTTTTGTTCAGGCCTTCAGGCGGCTGCTGGACGGTCGGCGAACTCGAGGCCTACGCCTGCCTTGTTGCGGAAGACGACTGTGGCGTCCCGAATGCCTGCTTCTGGCAGTGCCACCCGCACCGCCGTTCCCGGGACGGGTTCCACGCCGTCGGGGACGACGCGGGCGCCGCCGGGCGAGAGATCGACCAGACGACACGGGGCTGAGCGGCCCTGGAACCACAGCTCGGTGATGCCATCGATGGGATGGCGTGCATAGCGGCGCCGGTCCCTGCCCTCGACATCGGCGCGCGGTTCACCGGCGTCCGCCCCCTGGGCGATCCAGGCACTCGCGGCATCACGGTGGCGATCGTTGATCGACGAGGCGTAGATTCTGGCCTGGGCCTCATTCGTCACGGGGGGCACGCCCAGACGCTCGATCACGGCACCCACGAACCGGGGCCAGACTTCCTCGTACTCCGACCGCTTCTCTAGTGGGCCATGCGGAAAGTTCGGTGACTATGGAGCACAGCCAGAAGGGCCGGAGCAAGGCGGGCAAGTGCAGGAATAGTGGGCCTATTTCAAACTTGCCCAACACAGCGCCGGCGCTTCTGGCGAAGCGATCTGGTACCGAACTTTACCCCTTGGGGGTCGGACCAAGGCAAGTGGTTGAATCCGTTTCAGAATCACCGGATTTTGGGGGCGAAATCGCCCTTAAACGGGCCATTTTGGGGTCGAAAACGCGGCGATCCGCGCAGCCCGGGAATGGACGCTGGCTTGCCGGCACCAAAGAATCTGGGACATCCACGTTGCTTGCGCGGTTGCTGGAACGCCCAGCCGGTGGAAAGTGGCTGTCCCAGATGTGTCGGAGCGAGCCTGCTCGCGAACGCGCCGCAGGCGCGCCAAAGGCCGAGGCTGCAACGAACGCCCATTCGCGTGCAAGGCACGCTCCCACACGGCCAGACCTGTCCCGGGAGGCGTGCCCGCCGTGGGAGCGGCCTCTGGCCGCGATTGGCCCTGGGCACCGCGCTTACTGCTGATCGCGGCTGGAAGCCGCTCCCACCACCTGCGACCGCGCTCCGTACTCGTACGCGCTCGACACGGGTTGGACC
Organism: Thioalkalivibrio sp.; assembly: GCF_041690275.1. Classification (NCBI taxonomy): domain Bacteria; kingdom Pseudomonadati; phylum Pseudomonadota; class Gammaproteobacteria; order Chromatiales; family Ectothiorhodospiraceae; genus Thioalkalivibrio; species Thioalkalivibrio sp. Next base: position 12,569 of record NZ_JAWLHP010000030.1, on the reverse strand, counting down.
AAGCCAAACCATTGAAAAATCGATAAAGGGCTTCCAAGACGGGGCGCTTTTTGGCCTTATTCGCCCGTTTTTGGCCCCAGAATCGCCCCGCCAAGGCGCCTTGGCCGCTTCCAGGGGCTGGGGACAGATTCATCAATCTGTCCCCAGCCAGCCAACACCCAGGCGGAGCGATTTCTACACCCGTCCCGGCGGGCCTTTCAGCGTTGCACCACCGAGCGCCCTCGGCGATCATGAAGCTGCATTATTGAGAGAGCGGGCTTCATGGGACTTCCGAGACGGGATCTGGAGCATCACACGTATGGCGATTATCTCGCGTGGCCGGAGGACGTCCGCTACGAACTGATCGACGGCATCGCCTATGCGATGAGCCCGGCACCGACAGTGAGTCATCAGGAGGTCGTGCTCGAAGTTGCCCGCCAGATCGACGAACAACTGGGCGAAACGCCCTGCCGCGTACTGATTTCACCGCTCGACGTCCGGCTGCCGCGCGGTGCCGAGGCCGACGAGACCATCGATACGGTGGTCCAGCCCGATGTGCTGGTGGTCTGCGACCCCGCGCGGATCGACGAGCGCGGGGTGCGCGGCGCCCCGGACTGGATCATCGAGGTGCTCTCCCCGGCCACCGCAGCCCACGATCAGGTCAGAAAACGCGAGCTCTACGAACGCGCCGGCGTGCGCGAATACTGGCTCGTGCATCCCACCGACCGGATCGTGATCGCATATCGGTTGGAGAACGGCCGCTACGCTCGCCCGGATATCGCCGAGCTCACCGGCGAGACCGCGCCCGAGGCGATCCCGGACGTGCTCATCGACTGGGAGCGCGTCACGCGGCGGCTGCCGCCCATGTAACACCAGTGGAAACGGGGACAGATCCTTTCCGGGCCTTTCCGGGTCGGACCAAGGCAAGTGGTTGAATCCGTTTCAGAATCACCGGATTTTGGGGGCGAAATCGCCCTTAAACGGGCCATTTTGGGGTCGAAAACGCGGCGATCCGCGCAGCCCGGGAATGGACGCTGGCTTGCCGGCACCAAAGAATCTGGGACATCCACGTTGCTTGCGCGGTTGCTGGAACGCCCAGCCGGTGGAAAGTGGCTGTCCCAGATGTGTCGGAGCGAGCCTGCTCGCGAACGCGCCGCAGGCGCGCCAAAGGCCGAGGCTGCAACGAACGCCCATTCGCGTGCAAGGCACGCTCCTACACGGCCAGACCTGTCCCGGGAGGCGTGCCCGCCGTGGGAGCGGCCTCTGGCCGCGATCAGCAAAGAATCTGGGGCATCAAGCACACAGTGCGGAACATCCACTTTCCCTGGCCGGCGGGATTGGTACCCTCTTGACCGGTACTGTGCACGGTGAACGCTACCTGCAACAAGCGACGGAAGACCGCCGAACCGGTGAAAAGTGGCTGTCCCAGACGTGTGGTACTGCGCGTACCGCCTGGAGAACGGGCGCTATGGCCGGCCGGATATCGCAGAGCTCAACGGTGAGAGCGCGCCAAACGTGGTGACGGGGGTGGTGATCGAATGGGAGCGGGTCACGCGACGGTTGCCGAGGCTACCGGGGACGGGGCTCGCGGGGTAGCGTCGGCTGGCAGGGGCCGGGAGCGATTTACGAATCCGTCCCAGCTTGGGGGCGTAGTGGGCCAGATTAATAAATCTGCCCCCTTTGAATGCAATCAGGCGGCTGCTGGACGGTCGGCGAACTCGAGGCCTACGCCTGCCTTGTTGCGGAAGACGACTGTGGCGTCCCGAATGCCTGCTTCTGGCAGTGCCACCCGCACCGCCGTTCCCGGGACGGGTTCCACGCCGTCGGGGACGACGCGGGCGCCGCCGGGCGAGAGATCGACCAGACGACACGGGGCTGAGCGGCCCTGGAACCACAGCTCGGTGATGCCATCGATGGGATGGCGTGCATAGCGGCGCCGGTCCCTGCCCTCGACATCGGCGCGCGGTTCACCGGCGTCCGCCCCCTGGGCGATCCAGGCACTCGCGGCATCACGGTGGCGATCGTTGATCGACGAGGCGTAGATTCTGGCCTGGGCCTCATTCGTCACGGGGGGCACGCCCAGACGCTCGATCACGGCACCCACGAACCGGGGCCAGACTTCCTCGTACTCCGACCGCTTCTCGAGGTCAGCCAGCAGTTGTGAATCGATTTCCTGAAAGATCTTCAGGCGCGCCTCCCAGCTCGCCCTCGCGATCGCCGAGAACCAGAATTCGGCAAGCTCCTCTGCCAGTTCAGCTGCCCTCATCAGTGTTCCTCGAGACCTGGTTCACCACATGCCGCTCCTGCTGCTGGCCCGATTATGCAAGCTTCAAGTCGCGCACAGCAAGCGGCTGAAATTCACGAAGCAGGGGAGACAGATTTGAAATCTGCCGCCCGCAGGCACGAACCCTTCACCAGTCCACGGTGATCTCGACTGCCCGCTCCTCCTCCCGGCTCACTGCCTCGCCCGGACCCGGGTCGCGCGGGCCCTGGCCCTCGACCACGAGCTGTTCGGTGGCCACGCCGCGCCGGATCAGCTGATTCGCGACCGCCCGTGCGCGCTGACGCGATAACGAAAGATTGTAGTCCAGATTGCCGAAGCGGTCGGTGTAACCGATGACTTCCGCACGGGCGTCCCCGGACTCCATAAGCGCTTCCGCGACCTCGTCGAGCAGCGGCGCAAATTCGGCATCGACGGTCGTGCTGTTGACCGCGAAGAGGACCCTGCCGAAAAGCGTCCGTGTGTCCTGCGAAGCGAAGTCATCGTTGGTCGAATCCGCGTCCGGTTCCGTTAGCGGCGCCACGCCTTCCGGCGTCGCAACGGTCGGGAGCCCGCTTGTCTGTGGCGTGCCGGAATCCGGCTCGGCAACCACATCCTCTCGCTGCACCGGGTCATCACCCCCCGGACCGGACATCGGCTCCGCCCGATCCATCTCTCCCGAAGGCGGTGGCACCGCCGCCGTTCCGACCGTTTCGCCGGTATCCCGCATCAGGAAGACCGCCAGCAACACGAGCCAGGCAATCACAAGCACTGCGATCCATGGCGAGAGCCTGGACCGCGCCCTGATCAGCTCACGCCACCAGGGTATCGCCCGGTGCTGTCTGCGTTCGTCCTCTACAGGATCGTCCGACTCGGGCACGATGTGCATCGGAACCACCGGGTCCAGCGCATCGGACGCCCGGCGCCGGTCATGTTCAACCGCACGCGTCGCGGCAACAGGCTCGGATACCGGCTTCGGCTTGACTGGCCCCGGGGATGCCCTGGAGGTAGCCGACCCGGAGCGTGCCGGTGTGGCCTCGCTCACCGGCTCGGGGGACTTCGGCCTGACCGAAGGCGGATCCGCGGGCTCGGGCTCCGCGACCGCAGCAGGCCCGAACAGGCCCACATCGATTCCCGCCCACACCTCCTCGTCCGGCACCGCCTTGCGGCCATCGCGGTCCTTACGCCCGGCGCCCCGGGAGGAATCCGGCCCCTCGGCCTCGTAGTCCGGCAGTGCAAGCTCTTCCCGATGAAGGTCCCGGGTCACGGTCTCCGCATCCGCCACGCTGATCGAGTGCAACTCGCCCACGAAGCCGTGCAGCAGCAGCCGACTGCAGATCAGGTTGATGCGCCTCGGCACGCCCTTGCTGAAGCGGTAGACGATCTCCAGCACACCGGGCTCGAGGGCCGGGTCCCCCTCCCATCCCGCAAACTGCAGCCGGTGGCGCACATAGCCCACGGTCTCTTCCGGCGTCAGCGGCTCCAGCTGCCAGGACGCGATCAGACGCTGGTGCACCTGCTCCATCTCCGGCGTGCGCACGATGTCCCGCAGCGAATCCTGGCCCAGCAGCGCAATCTGCAGCAGCGGCGCACCCTCGTACTGCAGGTTCGTCAGCAGACGCAATTCCTCGAGCGCGGATGAGGCAAGATCCTGCGCCTCATCAATGATCAGCAGCGTGCGCAACCCCTTCGCGTGCTGTTCCTTGAAGTACTCGATCAGGCGCTGCAGCACCAACGCCTTCTGCGGCGACTCGAACTCGAGGCCGAAGGCATGCCCCGCCATCAGCAACAGATCCTCGGCCTCCAGCTGCGTGCTGACCAGGGTTCCGGCGACCACCTCCTTGTTCGGCAGCGTGGCAAGCAGGTCATTGACCAGTGTGGTCTTGCCCGTCCCCGGCCGCCCCGTCACCAGCACGAAGCCCTCGGCGCGGTACAGGGCGTACTGCACGTAGGCCTTCGCGCGCGCGTAGCTGCGGTGGTTGTAGCAGAAACGATGGTCGGCGCTGAGTCGGAACGGGTCCGCCTTCAGGCCGTAAAAGCCTTCATACATGGCTGAGGGGTCTCTCGTAATCCGCCGGGGCAGGCGACATTGCCCGGCAATCACCCGCAGTCTCACGGTGGCCCATGCCGGCCGTCAAGGGATCAGGTCGCACACATACATAGTACCCCTTTTATTTGATTTCCAACGCTCGCGGACTTCCATGCGCCGACGCGATGGTTCAAACTGCACGACAAGCGCGGGAAGACTTGGCTATCCTGCGGCCCGGCGTTGCAAGAACTTCAAATCCGGTAGGGAGGAACGGTAGTGAATATGATCTCGTTTCTGACCAGTCGAGTCTCCGCGACCGTGGTGCTGCTCGCGGGTGCAATCCTGCTGTTGCCTGCCTGTGCCACCGGCCCCAGCTATCCCGCATTGCCCGAAACGGCGCAGGACCAGGCCGCGCCCGACTACGTCATCGGCCCGGGCGACAACGTCCAGATCTTCGTGTGGCAGCAACCCGACCTGTCCGTGACGGTGCCGGTACGGCCGGACGGGAGGATCAACACCCCGCTCGCCGAGGACGTGGTGGCGGCTGGCAAGACGCCAACGCAGCTGGCACGCGACATGGAGCAGGAGCTCTCGGATTACGTCCGTGATCCGGTCGTCACGGTGATCGTCAGCGACATCGTCGGTCCGTACAGCCAGCAGGTCCGCGTGATCGGCCAGGCCGCCAACCCGCAGGCCATCCCCTTCCGCGAGAACATGACCGCACTGGACGTGATGATCGCCGTCGGTGGTCTGACCGAATTCGCCGCCGGGAATCAGGCCACCATCGTGCGCGCGGTGGACGGCGAGACCCGGCAATTCGGGGTTCGCCTCAATGATCTGATCAAGCGCGGCGACATCGGCGCCAATGTCCAGATGCTGCCGGGCGACATCCTGGTCATTCCGGAAACCTGGTTCTAGCTTCGGCGCCTGGATTGCTGCTCCGTGCGTCGCTCGTCTGGGCTAACGGTCATGGCGCGCGGCCACCTCCCTCGACCGTGAAAGAGGACCGTAGGATCGTAGGGTGGGCAAAACGCAGTGTGCCCACCAGACCGGCACGGCCAGGATGGTGGGCCCGCTGCGCCTGGCCCACCCTACCCCGAAGTACGGCTCGCGACGGAGGTAGAGAGGACTTTCACGCGAACGCACGGAGCATCCTTTCGTGATCAACATTTTCAGCCGAAAACGGATGGGATCGCCGGCAGCACCTGCCCGCGCCGGTTCGGGCGCCGCCCCCCTCCGGTGCCGCCATCACGGAGCGACGAGATGAACTTGAACAGGTTGTATCAAGCCGTGGCGGCCTCCGTCCTGCTGCTACCCCTCTCCACGGCCTCCATCGCTCAGACCGCGGACGGCCGCTGGGACTTCACGCCGCGGATCTCCGTGGGCCAGATCTTTTCCGACAACATCGGTCTCGCATCCAGCGGCGACGAGGAAAGCGAATCCATCAGTCGACTCGACGCCGGGTTTGCGCTCGATCGCGAGGGCGGCCGCGGGCGTGCACGGCTGGACTACAACCTGGTGGGCCTCGTCTACTACGACGACAGCGACCTGAATGACGTCTTCCAGCAGTTCGACGGCGATGCCCGGGTCGACCTCGTGCCCGGACAGTTCTTCGTGGAGGCTGACGCGAGCTTCGACCAGCGCACGCTGAACCGTGACCGACCCGGGGATATCCTGACCACCAATGTAGACCGGACTGACGTGCGGACGATCGCCGTTACGCCTGTCTACGTCCAGCGACTGGAGGACATCGCCGTCGCGGAACTGCGGTACACGTATGACCGGGTGGACTACTCCGAGGCCAGCGAGACGGACAGCGAGAGAAACCGTGTACGGGCGAGGCTGGACAGCGGCCCCATGTTCGCACGCACCGGCTGGGGCCTCACCTTCGATCGCAGCGAAGAAGACTTCGACGATGGCTCGTCCGTAACGCTTGAGAGCATCGAGGCCCTGGGGCGATTGAACATGACCGACCGCTTCAGCGTATTCGGAGCCGTCGGCGACGAACAGAACGAGTTCGACCAGGACCCGCGACGGGCCCAGCCGGATGACACCTTCTGGCGGGTCGGCGCCACCTTCGAGCCGAGCGCCCGGACCTTCATGGAAGGCTTCTTCGGCAATCGGTTCTTCGGCGACACCTTCGGCGCAACCCTGCGCCACCGGATACGCGACGGCCAACTGTTCGCGGACTACGACGAGACGCTCAGGACGGTCAATGAGCTCCGCGTGACGCCGATCCGGGACGCGGACGGAAACCTGATCTTCGACGGGGACACCGGACGGCCCATCTTCGAGCTGCCCGACGTGCGGAGCGGTGTCTACCTGAGCAAGCGATTCAGCGCGGGACTGACGATCCGACGGCCCCGAACCCGGATCGGGCTCCGTGTCTACGATGAGAGCCGCGAGTTCGAGTTGACCGACCAGGGCGAGCAGGCCCGGGGCGTGATCGGCGATGTCGCCTGGCGCCTGCGGCCACGGACACAGGCCTTCCTGTTTGTCAGGCTCGAAGAGAACACCTTCGAAGATCAGCGCGACCGTGAAGACACGCTGTTCACCACCCGGGTCGGGGTGAGCCGCGACCTGGGGCCAAACACCAGCGCCGCGATCGACTATACCTACCGGGAACTCGATTCCACCCAGGACGTCCGGGACTACACCGAAAACCGGCTGACCGCGACATTCACAAGAACCTTCTGACCGCGCATCCCGCCTGACCATTCTCGGCACCGGCATGCCCATGCAGGGCACCCGGTCCGTCACCAGAAGGCCACAACCGCCGACTTTCTGACGCTCGTCACGGTTGCCTTTCCGGGGATGAGCGAGGCTGCGCCGGCATGCAGAACCCGCAGCGGGACCTGTCCCAGGCGGGGTATAAGCGTCTGAAATCAGGGGATTGCCATGATCTGCAAGAACCGGGGCCGCGAAACCGCGGGTATACTGAGTCGTTGATCGGCCGGAGACGAACGGCCTGCACTATCTATACCCAAAGGCATCAGGATAGAAGGTATGCTTATTGCTAGGCTCCGTATCGGCGATCCATACACGTCTGCAGCGGGCTGTCTCGCCACTCTGTTTGCCGGCGATCCCGTCCGATCATCCCGCTCATCAATGGAGAAAAGAGGAACACCATGACGCTTGAATTCGGAAAGTCCAGACTCCTGCTTCCAGCGCTGCTGGCTACGTCCATCGGCCTGATCGGCTGCGGCGGCAGCAGTAGTGACAATGGGGGTGACAATGGCGGTGACAATGGCGGTGGCGGCGGCGACACGTCTGATGCCGGGATCACGGTGCTCCCGGAGCGCTTCGACTTCGGGCTGATTACGGAACCCAATCTGGATCAAGTCGAACCACAGCAGTTCGTGATCAGCAACACGGGAACGAGGTCCTACAACATCTCGAACATTCGACTGGCCGGAACCGATCCGGACAAATTCTCTTTGAACGAGCGCGGCGGAGACGAGCCCTGCGATGCGCTCCCGTTCAGCCTAAGCCCCGATGAGAGCTGCACCGTCGAGGTCGGGTTCACGCCAGGCGACGACTTCGCTGAATTCAGTGCCGCATTGTTCGTTGAGAACAATGACCCCAACCCGACAATCGCGAGGGCTCTGAGCGGAACCTTGGCGGAGATCCAATCTATCAACGTCGCGATCAACCAGGTCAATGCTTGCCCTCGCGATCCCGCCCGGGTGTTCGTGTCGGTCACGGATGACGGCGGGTTCCCCGTAACGGGGCTGCAGGCCGCCGACTTCACGCTGGCCGAGGACGGTGGAGCCGGAGGCGAATTCGGAGCTGGAGCGCAGCCCGCTGGCGCTGACACGATCGACAATGCCCCCTTTGACGTCAGCCTCTCCGCCAGCCTGGTAATGGATTACAGCGGCAGCATCGCTGATGTGCCCGAATTCAGGGTGAACATGGAGGACGCGGCAAAGGTGCTCGTGAACACCTTGGCCGATGGCGATGAGGCGGAAGTGATCAAGTACCGTAGCGTACCTCGCGTAATGCAGGAGTTCACAGAAGACGTCAATCTACTGCTGGAAGCAATTGACCGCGACCCCAACCTTGACGGGGCCACCGCTCTATACGATTCGGTGGATTTTGCAGTTGAAAGAATCAGCGTGAGAGAGAAACCGCGGAGGGCGGTCATTGCGTTGACGGATGGCGAGAACAATAACGGCGGGGCCGAACTGGAGGATGCAATCACCGCAGCCACCAATGACGATGTGCCGGTAATCACAATCGGTTTCGGCGAGGTCAACGTCGGCGATTTGCAGAGCCTGGCCGCTGACACGGGCGGGGTCTTCTATAACCCGCCGGCCTCGGATAACCTCGATGCCACCTATCAGCAGGTCGCCAATCTGCTATTCGAAGATCAGTATGTGCTCACCTACGGCTCCGAACTGCCTCCGGAGGGCGGCAAGGTCAAGGTGTCGGTGGAGTTTGAAAAGGCCACAGCCGCCATCCTGGAGGGAGACGCCGAGAAGGCCGTGCTCGCCTGTCCGGAGTAGTCATCACTTTACATAAAAACGGGCGCCCCACACAGCGCTCAGCGATCAGGCCGGCGGCGGCGCAGTCCTCCTGTTAGCCGCTGCCCGGCCTGAGGTTTTCGGGCCGACTGAGTAGGAAACCGTGTCCACAGCAAATCTCTGCGGACAACCGGTCAGCGGCCGCCGGCCAAAACCCCCGGATCAGCCGCTCAGGGGTATCGTTCTCGTTAGCGCGAAGGGACTCGACATGGGGGGGAACCGCGTTCTTGCGTGACGCATGCAACCCCAAGGGGGGATTGACCTTGAACTGCGGGGAATGATTGTGTCGAGGTGGTCTCGTTGTCTTCTCCACACGTTACCGCGCCAGAGATGCTGAAGGCCCTACCGTTTCCACTGTGTCTCGCAGACGTATCGCATTCGACTTATCTGCCAGTCTTGAGTGGACTAGCGGAAAAACCGTCTGACCAGTCTTCTAAATCGAGGCCGAAGCCGCCTCAGCGCCCCCCTTATCCCACGACGAGGCCGTGACCATTTCAGCATTATGTAGTTCAGCGGGAACACCGACCCATACCTGCTGACCTGATTCGGCTTGCTACTCCCTGCTGGAGAGAGGTCTCGCTTCGTGACTCGGAAAAACGCTTCGTCCACGGGCCACTGGTAATCCGGAAACCACGTCCAGCATCCATGAGTACTGTATAGCTCCTTCATTGTTTCTGCGATAGCCCGGTTGGTCGGCGCCCTCACAAAATCAGGATCCAGCCTCGGAACCCATTGGGAAAACAGATCCTGCGACTTTGCAGTCAGGTAATTATCGCACCACACCTCAAACCCCATTTCCTCTTGCAACGAAAGAACCGCCCTGAAGACCTGAATATGCTCCTCGTGCCCATATTCGCCCCATGGGTTGTGAGTAAGCACAACCTTGCATCCCTCTACCTGCGGTCTCAGTAGCTCTCGTAGGCTGGTGAAGTTGTCCCGATAGAGCTGTTCGGAGAAGGGCTGCGACCTGCCACGGCTATTGGAGACCTTGACACCGAATTCCACGGCCTCCGGGCTTGGCCACTTCGCCGCTTCGAACACCTCCGCCTGCGTGAGCCGCAGGAAGACGGCATGACTCAAAGGAAACTGCTTAATCGACTCCTCCCGCCCTTCGGTCCAGAGGGGCTGAGAGCGAACCTCGTGGAAGCACACAACAACCTTCGCGACACACTCTACACACGAGCTAAACCACAGAATCTCATCGTCTGGGTGAGCGACCACCAGCAACGCGTCAGCCCAATCTATCGGTAGTCCGGGGCAATTGGTCATGAATCAATCCTGAGGAACCCGCTCAAGCTCCGGGCCGATTGGTCAGCGAGGATTCGGTCTATGGCGCGTCCAAAGGACTTCTGATACTCGCTCTGCGTATGGCGTGACCGAGCGAACTCCCAGGTCCTGCGGGACATAAGTTGCAACTCATCGGCTGGCAACGCAGCAATCGCACGCACTTGCGCCTGTATCTCCTCGATCGTGTTTTGTTTTAGAACCACCCCACAACCCTCTGGAAACTCTACTCCCGATTCATAGCTGACAATGGGCAAAAGTCCCGCATGCAGACAGGTTATGACAGACCCCGCACAGCCCTCTGATGCGGAAGGATACACCACACCAATGCAGGCCTGCGCTGCGTCTTCAAACACGGTACTCGCCACGTCAACCCAACCACGGAAATCGATATTGGGCGTGTGAAAGAGCTGTTCGCTGTATAACTCGGCAAACCGTTTATCCTGTGCAACCGGGCCAAAGACAACAAGCCTACAATCAGGCATCGCAGCGAAAGCCTCCAAAACCAGATCCAGGCCTTTATGCACTGGGCCTTGGCTTCCCAGCCAAAGAAAGGTGTTCCTACATAGGTCAAAATCCTTGGTCTCTGGCCAAGAGTACGTCTTGATTGCCGGATTGGGCATCTGAAAAATCGGCTTGTCCGCATACCGATAGGTACCATAAGTGAACAGGCTTCCCTTCATTAAGACATAATCGGCGCTTTCTATTGCCCACACTTCCTCGACGCGTCGATAGCTGTTAAGGGTCTTCTTTTTGCGCTCCTGTAAATCGAGCAGCCGCCTAGAAGCCGCCGTATTGTTGAATAACCAATGCGCGATATCGAGGTCAAGAATTTTTATGCAGTCCTGTCCAACAAGGTTGGCGAGGCGCTCGAAATTAACCCTCGAGGAAACCAGAAGATCGTACTGTCTACGCGGCCGGAACACTGTATTCCGGTAGCTGATCACATCGACCCCGAAGCCGAGCTCCAAGAGGCTTTGTGCCTTTGCCAATGCCTCACCAAAGTGCGTATGAGTCGTGGGAATCGAGGAACCGGGCTTCACCAGAAACGGCTCTACGACATGAGCCATTAAAACGTACCCGCGCGCTACTCCTTTTGGTCTGAGTGGAACGCACGCGATCGCGTCCGGGTGCAGGTATCGATAAAGCAATCTCTCTGCCTTTTTCAGAGAGATAGACAATATACTGTAGAGTCTGGCCCTTAATTTGAAAGTGCGCATGCTCATTCGGTCAAACCAATTTCATGGAGTATAGGTACTGAGTAGGCCGGCGGCCGTCACAAATCTGACCGCTTTGTTAGGGGAAAAAACGCCTGAATACACAATATGGCTGCAACACCTGGCGCCACCGGGGCGAGCTGGCTGCCACGGTGGAACGGGTAACTCTCATCCCGAACCCATCCGCGCTTACCAATGAGGGACCGCCGGCACCTGAAACAGGAAGAACCATGCCGGATCCGTGCGTTGCGAGGGCTTGGATGCACAGGCGGCGATGGCGTGGGGCAAGGCCGAGGATACTCGGAAGGCGCTAGTCGACGCACGGGGGGCGCTGGCAACCGGCGTGAACCAGCATGGTCGGCAAAAGCAAGGAATTCGCGGCTGCTGAGCAGGCGCTTACCAAACGCGGTCGCACAGTCTACTCTGCATGGGCTGGCACGGCTGGAAACACGGCGCGAACGAGAACCTCAGCAGGGCAAATCATGGAATACTTCCCGGGCGGTGCCACCTCAGGCCACGTTCGCGGAGAGCGGGTCCAGAAGATCGAGGGTCAGCTCAATAGTGAACAGGCACATCGACAACCACCCCGCGATCCACCAACGGCTTGACCGCATCACTGATTGTGTTGTTCCTAATATCTTCCATCTGCATTTCCGTCAGCTCCGCATGTACGGGAAGGTAATCTTCCATTGGCGTATTGTCTTCGCGAAAATGGTTAGATGGCCAATCCAGGCGCAACTCCAAACGATCTCCATTCCATGCGCTTTTGTACAACGGATTTATATCGAGCCGACCGACAGCATGCGGCCACTGGGCAAACGAGCCCCATTCCTGGAAACGCGTCCTATCCCCCGAAACAACGACATCAATCAACGGGCTGTCGGCCAATGACCCTTTGGTCCTATCCAGTTGCTTCAGGTTGGGCCCATAGCCACGCAGATACCGCTGCAGAATCTCCTCCTCGTCCACGACCGTATGCGGCCTAGTAAACAACTGACCATACGACTCCGGAGGTATGGCAATGTTGGCGGTCAGAGCCTTGTACAGGCTGTGCCGTACCGAACTCAACACAATCAAGGCATCCGCTCGCGCCACGCGCTCAATCTCGTGAGCCAATAAGCGCTTCGGATAGATGAACTGAATCATGTTCGAGCAAACGATCGTACCCATAGCCTCGCTGGAGAAAGGGAGTCCCGCCCCCGCATCGCAACAGATAAAAGACGAATCCGGCGCAACGCGCGTTTTGGCAACCCACAACAAGAAAAAATTCAGGTCCA
>NZ_JAWLHP010000029.1:21937-36576 GCF_041690275.1 Thioalkalivibrio sp. | reverse complement strand
CTGTTGGCGCGTCCTCTGGGCGATCCGGCTCCCTGCCCTATAATCCCGGTTTTTCCCCAAGTCGCTGCGATGACCTCCCTGCCAGCCCACACCCCGATGATGCAGCAGTACCTGCGCATCAAGGCGGAATACCCGGACACCCTGCTGCTCTACCGCATGGGCGACTTCTACGAGCTGTTCTACGAAGACGCCCAGCGGGCGGCGGAACTTCTGGACATCACCCTGACCCGGCGCGGCGAATCGGCCGGTCAGCCGATCCCGATGGCGGGCATCCCGGTACACACCATGGAGACCTATCTCGCCCGCCTGCTGCGCAAGGGCGTCCCGGCGGCAATCTGCGAGCAGACCGGTGAGGTCGGGGCGGCCAAGGGTCCGGTCCAGCGCGAGGTCGTGCGCGTGGTCACGCCCGGCACGGTGTCCGAAGAGGCCCTGCTCGATGCCCGCGAGGCCCGGCTGATCGTCGCGCTGTGCCCGGGCCCGCCGGGAGCGAAGGAGAACCCGTGGGGACTCGGGATCCTGGAATTTGCCAGCGGCCGCTTCAGCGTCCTGGAAGTCCCTCACCGGGCCGCGCTGGCCGCGGAGCTCGCCCGCCTCGATCCGGTGGAGTGCCTGGTGCCGGAGGGCCTAGCGGGCCAATTTCCCGGCAGCCAGACGCTGCCGGAGTGGCACTTTGATCCGGTCTCGGCCCGCCGTGTCCTTGTCGAGCACTTCCGAACCCGGGATCTCACCGGCTTCGGCTGCGAGGACCTGCCTCTGGGGCTTGCGGCCGCCGGAGCATTGCTCGCGTACGTGCAGAGTCGCTACCGAGGCGAGCTCGGTCACATCACCGGTCTTGCCCGGGAGGTCCGGGGCAGCACGCTGCAGCTCGATGCGGTCACCCGGCAGAACCTGGAAATCAACCGGACTCTCGGCGGATCCAGAGACGGCAGCCTGCTTGCGCTCCTCGACTGCACGCGCACCGCGATGGGCTCGCGGTTGCTCGGGCGCTGGATCAATCAGCCGCTGCGGGACCAGGACCACATCCGGACACGCCAGGGCCTGACCCGGGAGTTACTCGAGGCCGGTCTGCAGGAGGGGCTGCACCAGCTGCTGTCAGGCGTCGCCGACTGCGAGCGGATCACCAGCCGCATCGCCCTCAAGACCGCCCGGCCCCGCGATCTGGTGGCCCTGCGGCATGCGCTGGAGCGACTGCCGGCGCTGGAAGAGGCCCTGTCCGGTGGCCTGCCCCCCTCGCCACTCGCCCCCCTGCGGGCCCGCCTCGCCCCGCGCACGGAACTCGCCGGGCTGCTGGCACGGGCCCTCGAGGAGCAGCCACCGGTGCGCCTGAGCGACGGCGGCGTGATCCGCCCCGGATTCGATGCGGAACTGGACCGCCTGCGCGGCCTGGAAGACGACGCGGAGGATGTGCTGCGGAGGATCGAGTCACGGGAACGTGAACTGACCGGGCTGCATCAGCTGAAGGTGGCCTACAACCGGGTGCACGGGTATTACATCGAGGTCGCGCGGAGCCTGTCGGACCGCGTGCCCGCCCGGTTCGTGCGCCGTCAGACACTGAAGAACGCGGAGCGCTACACCACCGAGGAGCTGAAGGGCTTCGAGGACGAGATCCTCTCGGCCCGGGAGCGTGCGCTGGCGTTGGAGCGGGAACTCTACGACGGGCTGCTCAGCGAGCTTCAGCGGCACATGAACACCCTCCGGGAGTTCTCGGACGCCACCGCCGAACTCGACGTGCTCTGCGCGCTGGCGGCCCTGGCCGAGCGTCTGGAATGGACCTGCCCGGTGCTGACCGGGGAAGGCGGAATCCGCATCGAGGCTGGCCGACATCCGGTGGTCGAGGCGGCGCTGGAGCAGCCGTTCGTGCCGAATGACCTGCAACTGGACCCGCAGACCCGCCGCCTGCTGGTGATCACCGGCCCGAACATGGGCGGAAAGTCGACCTACATGCGCCAGACCGCGCTGATCGTGATCCTCGCCTGCATGGGCAGCTTCGTGCCCGCGCGCTCCGCCCGGATTGGACCGATCGACCGAATCTTCACCCGGATCGGCGCGTCGGACGATCTGGCCTCGGGCCGATCGACCTTCATGGTGGAGATGACCGAGGCCGCGAATATCCTGCACAACGCCGGGCCGGAAAGCCTGGTGCTGATGGACGAGGTCGGGCGCGGCACCAGCACCTCCGACGGCCTGGCCCTGGCGCTCGCCTGCGCCGAGCGGCTGGCGCGCCACAACCGCTCTCTCACCCTCTTCGCGACCCATTATTTCGAGTTAACCGCATTGGCGGAACGGGAACCCGGTGTCGCCAACGTCCACACCGACGCGATCGAGCATCGGGACACAGTGGTCTTCCTGCACCAGATCCAGGACGGCCCCGCGAACCAGAGCTACGGCCTGCACGTCGCGGCACTGGCCGGGCTGCCGGGTCCGGCACTGCGCCGGGCCCGGCAGCACCTGGCCGAACTGGAGGCCCGGGCGCTGGCCGCCGACGCGCAGCCCCAGCTCGGACTGTTCTCTGCACCGGCGGTCGCACCCGCGTCCGGACCCGGTGATGCACTGCTGGAAGAGATCAGCAGCCTCGACCCGGATCAGATGACCCCCCGCCAGGCGCTGGAGACCCTGTACCGGCTGCGCGAACTCCTGGACTGACAGGGGACCGTCCCGATTCGGGCCGGCACCGTTTCCGGCAGCCTGCGTGCGTGTTCGCACCCCGCCGGCGATCTGGCGTTAGAATGCCGCGGCGAAATACAGTGCCGGCTATTCGAAAACGGAGAACCGCATGACCTACGTCGTTCTTGAAAACTGCATCAAGTGCAAGTACACCGACTGTGTCGAAGTGTGCCCGGTGGATTGCTTTCACGAGGGTCCGAACTTCCTGGTGATCGATCCCGACGAATGCATCGACTGCACGCTGTGCGAGCCCGAGTGTCCGGCGGAGGCGATCGTTCCGGAGGACGATGTGCCGGAGGGACAGGAAGAGTTCATCGAACTGAATTCGGAGCTCTCGCGATCCTGGCCGGTGATCACCGCGCGCAAGGACCCGCCTCCCGACGCGGAGGAGTGGGACGGGAAGCCGGACAAGCTGCAGTATCTGGAACGCTGAGGCTCATCGGGAGCCGGCTCATCCCGAACCACGAACCCCCTCTCCCGCCTGCGGCAGAGGGGGGCGGCCCGGCCCTTACCGCAGGCGGGAGAGGCGGAAGGCGCCACCGTTCTCGTCGAAGGTGAGGAATCAGATCAGCGGGTCGACCAGGGGCCGCGAAGACGGGGCGGTGTGCACCGGGAAGCGGTGACCCTGCGCGAGGCAGAAGCCCAGCCACTTGTACAGGAAGCGATTGTGCCGCCACCGGCATGCCAGCCCGGGCACGCCGATCCGGGCATCCAGGCTCAGATCCTGGCCCCTGCGGCGGCAGTAGCGGCCGACCACCTCGGCCTGCCGGGCGTCGTGGAACATCCGGATGGTCAGATCCGGCTGGCGCCGGATGCGGTCCCCGCTTCCGAATTCGTAGGTCAGGCGCAGTTTGGTCGTGTAAGGGGTGCGCTCAAGAACCGTCAGGTGCAGGTCCGATGCCCCCTCGACCCGCGAGACCTGCGCATCCGCCAGCGCGTCCAGGTCCGGACACAGGCGCCGCAGGCGCAGGTAATTGCTCTCGTACATCTCCATCAGCGCGGCGAAGCTCGCGCGGCGCGCGTTCAGATGGCTCGGCAGTGGTCGTTCCAGGATCATGCGCGGCAGTGTACTGCGTTGAAGGCCCCTGGCAACACCGAGCCCCTGTCCGTGTCCGGGCAAATTGCAGAGACCGGTACTGGCTGGTCTTCGCGAGACACCCACACCCATTTCTGCTAATTTCACGCTCGAAGGTTGCGCGTCCGGATCACCGCACTCCGCCCAGGCCAGGGACTTGAAGCGAAGATGGAAATCAGCGTCGTATCGACCCGCCCGTTCACGGACCAGAAACCCGGCACCTCCGGCCTGCGCAAGCAGGTCTCTTCCTTCCGGAGACCGCATTACCTCGAGAACTTCGTCCAGAGCATCTTCGACAGCCAGCCAATGCTGCGCGGCAGCGAACTGGTCCTCGGCGGGGACGGACGCTTCTTCAACCGCGAGGCCGTTCAGATCATCCTGCGGATGGCCTGTGCCAACGAGATCCGCAAGGTCACGGTCGGTCGCGGCGGCATCCTGTCGACCCCGGCGGCCAGCCACCTGATCCGCACGCGGGGCGCGGCCGGCGGCATCGTGCTGTCGGCCAGCCACAATCCCGGCGGTCCCGGCGGCGACTTCGGAATCAAGTTCAACGTGGCCAACGGCGGCCCGGCGCCGGAATCGGTCACCGGGGCGATCCACGCCGCAAGTCTCGAGGTCGACCACTACCGCATCGCTCGCTCGCCGCATATCGACATCGATCACGTCGGGCGCCGGCAGGCCGGGGAGATGGAGGTCGAGGTCGTGGATCCCGTGCACGACTACGCGGATCTGATGGAATCGCTGTTCGATTTTCCGGCGATGCGTGACCTGCTTCACTCGGGTTCGTTCACCATGCGCTTCGACGCCATGCACGCGGTCACCGGGCCCTATGCGGAGGAGATCCTCGAACAGCGGCTGGGCGCACCGGCGGGCACGGTGATGCGCAAGGAGCCGCTGGCCGACTTCGGGGGGTGTCATCCGGATCCCAACCTGACCCATGCGCGCGAGCTCGGACAACTCATGTACGGTCGTGGCGCGCCGGACTTCGGCGCCGCATCCGATGGCGACGGGGACCGGAACATGATCCTTGGCGCCGGTTTCTTCGTGAGCCCCAGCGACAGCCTCGCAGTCCTGGCCGCCAACGCCCATCTGATACCGGCCTACCGCGGCGGGCTGAAGGGCGTCGCCCGCAGCATGCCCACCAGCCAGGCGATCGACGCGGTCGCCGATGCGCTCGGCATTCCCTGCTACGAGACGCCCACGGGCTGGAAGTTCTTCGGCAACCTGCTCGACGACGGGCGCATTACGCTCTGCGGCGAAGAGAGCTTCGGCACGAGTTCCGATCATGTGCGGGAGAAGGACGGTCTCTGGGCGGTCCTGTTCTGGCTCAACCTGATCGCGGTCCGCAATCAGCCCGTGGCGACCATCGTGCGGGAGCACTGGCAGCGGTATGGCCGGCACTACTACACGCGGCATGATTACGAGGAGATCGAGAGCGGGCGCGCGGACGCGCTGATGTCGCGGCTGCGCGCCACATTTCCCGAATTGCCCGGCCGCCGCTTCGGCAGCCTGCGGGTCCGCACGGCCGATGACTTCAGCTACCGGGACCCGGTCGACGACAGCGTCAGTACCGGCCAGGGCCTGCGCATCCTCTTCGAGGATGGTTCCCGTATCATCTTCCGCCTCTCCGGCACCGGCACCATGGGTGCGACCCTGCGCGTCTACGTGGAGCGCCACGAAACCCGCACGGACCAACTGGACGAGGACAACCAGGCCGCGCTGGCGGCGCTGATCGAGATCGCCGGTTCCGTTGCCGACATCCGGAACCTGACCGGCAAGGACGCCCCCGACGTAATCACCTGAGACGCGGCCCGGCGCCTCGCGCGCCCGGACTCAGAAGGTGTTCGCCACCCGCTCCACGCCCGGTGCACGGGAGCGCACGAGCCGTTCCACCACGTTCTTCAGGTCCAGGGTCGAGCGCGGGCAGCCGACACAGGCGCCCTTCAGCCGCACCTGGACGGTACGACCGTCCAGCCCCACATACTCGATGTCGCCACCGTCCTGCATCAGGATCCGCCGCGCTTCCTCCACCGCCTGCCGGACCACCGTTTCATCGATCGGGCCTTCGGCCGGCACATCCGCCGCCTCGCGCTGGGCGAAGGTCTGGGCGCGATCCAGGCGCAGGGCGAGTTCCGGATCGACCGCCTCGATCGCGTCAAGCTCGTCCTCTGTGTAGACGTGGTCCGGGTCATCACTCAGAAGGTGCTCGACCGCCGCCATCTGCCTCGGGCTGTCCATGGGCCGCACTCCGTGCCTGGAAACGGGGGCGAGTATAGCAATGGCCCGGCTCCGGGCCGCCTGAAGCCGCGCGACGAGACCGGGTTTCTCCGCGACCTCCACCGGCCAGCGCAGGCGCGCGCGCAGGCGCCGGAAGTCCTCCGGATCCATGCGCCACCAGGGCAGCCAGAGCACACCACCGCGGCCTGTTGCCGGGGAACTCCAGACCAGCACCACCAGCCGGGAATGCACGCGGGTGTCGGCGCCCACGCGGATCGGGACACGCCTCTCCTCGCGCAGGCCCGCATGCGTGGCCAGCCACCACTCGCCCTCGCCGTCGCAACCCAGCCAGTCCCAACGCGGCATCCGTGAGCGGTAGGTCCAGGTGCCGGCCAGGACGGCGGCAGACAGCGTCAGCAGGGCCGCCCACGCTCCGCTGAAGAGCAGCGTCTGGATCACTGCGGACACGCCGAGCCCGGCCAGGGCGATCACCGCGAGGGTGGGCAGGACCCGGTCAGTCCCCAGCGCGAGCCGCAGCGGCGGCGCGGATGAGCGGGACAAGCCGGGCTATGTCCGCATCCACCGTTTGCTGGCGGCCCAGCACCAGGTCCAGCAGCAGATTGTCCGGGTATCCCAGCAAGCGCTCGAAGGCATCGCGACCCTCCTGGTCAAGCTCGTCGTATCCATGTTCGAGAAAGGCACGGAGCAGCAGATCGTTCTCCAGCATGCCCCGGCGGCAGCGCCAGCGCGTCTGTGTATCGGGCAAGGTCATCATCCAGCCGCGGGCCGCCCGGGACTCACACCGAGCGTTTGAGCATGGTTCTGCGGATGTCCCCGATCGCCTTGGCGGGGTTGAGGCCCTTCGGACAGACCTGCGTGCAGTTCATGATGCCGTGGCAGCGGTACAGACGATAGGCATCGTCCAGACGCTCCAGCCGGTGTTCGGTGGCCTCGTCGCGACTGTCCTGAATGAACCGGGCCGCCTGAAGCAACGCTGCGGGCCCAAGAAAACGGTCCGGATTCCACCAATAGGAGGGACAGGCCGCAGAGCAGCATCCGCACAGGATGCACTCGTAGAGGCCATCCAGCTGACCGCGGTCCTCCGGACTCTGCAGCCGCTCGACCTCCGGCTCCGGCGAGTCGTTGACCAGCCAGGGCTCCGCCTCGCGGTACTGGTGGTAGAAGTTGTCCATGTCCACGATCAGATCCCGGATCACCGGCATTCCCGGAAACGGACGCAGCACGATTGGCGTCTTCAGGTCCTTCAGCGGCATGATGCAGGCGAGACCGTTCGTGCCGTTGATGTTCATCCCGTCGCTGCCGCAGACACCATGCTGACAGGACCTCCGGAAGGACAGGCTGTCGTCCTGTTCCTTCAGCAACAGCAGGGCGTCCAGCAGCATCATCCCCGGCTCGACCAGGTCATCCCCGAGCGTGAAGTCCTGCATGTAGGGTGCACTGTCCGTTTCCGGATTGAAGCGGTAGATGGAAAATTCCATGCGGTGTCCTCCCGGCGGCGGTTCAGTAAACCCGTTCCTTCGGTGGGAACGATTCGACCGTCACCGGCTGCGTGCGCACCGGCTTGTAGTCCATCGCGTCGTCCTGCAACGAGTAGAGCGAGTGCCGCAGCCAGCGCTCATCGTCCCGGTCCGTAAAGTCCATCCGGCTGTGGGCGCCGCGGCTCTCCTCGCGCCCCAGCGCGGAGACGATCGTGGCCATCGCGCAGTCCATCAGGTTTTCGAGTTCCATCGCCTCGACCCGCGCGGTGTTGAAGGTGCGGCTGTGGTCCCGGATCACCGCGTTGTCGATCCGTTCGCGCAGCCTGTGCAGTCGGTTCACGCCCTCCTGCATCACCTCCGCGGTGCGGAAGACCCCGCAGTGGTCCTCCATCACCTTGCGCAGTTCGCGCCGCAAGGGCTCCACCGCCTCGCCTTCGCCCTTGCGGTCCCAGCGCGCCAGCCGCTCCAGGGCCCGGTCCACCGAATCCTGCTGCAACGGCCGGTGGTGCCGGTTGTCCTTCAGGAAACCGAGGATGTGGTTGGCCGCCGCGCGCCCGAAGACCAGGATATCGAGCAGCGAGTTGCCGCCCAGCCGATTGGCCCCGTGCACGGACACGCAGGCCGCCTCGCCCGCGGCGTACAGCCCTGGCACCGGATCCTCCGGCGTGTCCTTGACCGGCACCACGACCTGCCCATCCCGGTTGGTGGGGATCCCGCCCATGCTGTAGTGGCAGGTCGGGAAGACCGGAATCGGCTCTTCGATCGGATCCACGCCGAGGAAGGTCATGCTCACCTCGCGGATGCCCGGCAGCTTCTTCATGATTGTGTCTGCGCCCAGGTGCCGCAGGTCCAGCAAGACGTGATCCTTGTTCCGGCCACAACCCCGGCCCTCGCGCACCTCGATCGCGATCGCCCGGCTCACCACGTCGCGCGAGGCCAGATCCTTGGCGTTCGGCGCGTAGCGTTCCATGAAGCGCTCGTCCTGATCGTTGATCAGGAAACCGCCCTCGCCTCGCGCGCCCTCGGTGATCAGCATCCCCCGACCGGCGATACCCGTCGGGTGGAACTGCACGAATTCCATGTCTTCCAGCGGCACGCCGGCACGCAGTGCCATCGCCATGCCGTCCCCGGTGTTGCTGAGGGCGTTGGTGTTGGTGCGGAAGATCTGGCCGGCGCCGCCGGTGGCGATGAGGGTCGTCTTGGCCTCGATCGCGATCGGCTCGCCGGACAGGATGTCAAAGGCGACGAGCCCGAGCACGTACCCGGCATCGTCCTTGATCAGGTCGATCGCGAAGTACTCGTCGAAGAAGTGCGTGTGTGCGCGCAGGTTCTGCTGGTACAGCGAGTGCAGGATCGCGTGGCCGGTACGGTCGGCCGCCGCGCAGGTACGGGCTGCCTGCTCCTTGCCGAAGTGCTGACTCTGTCCTCCGAAGGCACGCTGGTAGATGTTGCCTTCCTCGAGCCGCGAAAACGGCACGCCGAAGTGCTCGAGTTCGTAGACGACCTTCGGGGCGGCGCGACACATGTACTCGATTGCATCCTGGTCGCCGAGGTAGTCGGAGCCCTTCACCGTGTCGAACATGTGCCAGTGCCACGAGTCCGGCAGCACGTTCGCCAGTGCCGCGTTCACGCCTCCCTGCGCCGCGACCGTGTGCGAGCGCGTCGGGAAGACCTTGGACACCACCGCGACGCGCGCGTCGGCATTGGCCAGCTGCAGGGCGGCCCGCAGTCCGGCGCCGCCGGCTCCAACGATCAGTGCGTCGAATTTTCGTGTCGTCAGGGTCATCGCAGCGCGGCCTCGATCAGGATCCACAGGGCCCACAGCCCCAGCAACAGAAACAGGATGGCCACGATCGCGAGGGCCCCGAGCCGGGCGCCGAAGGGGCGCACGTAGTCGAGGATCACGTCACGCAGGCCGATCCACGCATGCAGCAGCAGCAGTACGGCAAAGGCGGCCGTCGCCGTCCAGATGACGGGGTGCGTGATCAGCGCCAGCCAGGCGGCATGGTCGGCGGGCGGGCGCCCCAACAGCAGTGCCACGGCGAGCAAGACATAGACACCCGCGTAGATGGCGGTGATGCGTTGCAGCAGCCAGGCGCGCTGCCCGCTGAGCACACTCACAGGAACACCGCCCAGAGCAGGATGGCCGCGACGATGCCGGCAATCAGCGCCGACCAGGCCGTGTCGCGTCCACCCTTGCGTGTCTCCCCGACCCCGACCTCGACCAGCAGGAACCGGATGCCGACGAAGAAGTGATGCATCAGGAGCCAGAGCCAGCCCAGCAGCAACAGGAGACCCAGCGGGTGGCCGAGCAGCCCGAGGGCCTGCTCGAAACCCGCCGGCCCGGCCAGGGAGCGCTGGAACAGCCAGAGCACCAGCGGGATGGAGACGATCAGCAGTACCCCGGTGACCCGGTGAAGAATGGAGACCAGCGCATTGATCGGGAGGCGGATCTTGGTCAGATCAAGGAAGATCGGTCGGAGCTGGCTGGTCATGCGCTTCTCCTGATGGTCTTGCGTCCTGCGGTTGATCTGTCACCCGCCTGGCTGTTCGTCTACTATGGCGCCCGTTGGTTCCACAGTATAGCCAGGGCGCGAGGTGGCTTGCGATGCGGGATGACTGGAAGAAGCACCTGCTGAACATTGGCGCGGAGTTCGACGGGGACCGGTTGCGGGACTATGGCAATGCCGAGCGCGAGCGGAGCATGGCGGTGAACGGCGACGTGATCTGCGACCTTTCGCACCGCGGCCTTTTGGAGGTGCGCGGCGGGGACGCGCGCTCCTTCCTCCAGGGGCAGCTCGGCAACGACGTTCGCGCGGTCAGCGACACGCGTTCCCAGCTGTCCAGCTACTGCAACCCCAAGGGCCGCGCCTACGCAGTCTTCCGGGTCTTCCACGACCGCGATGTCTTTCTGCTGGAGATGAACGCCGACGCGGTGGAACCCGTCCGCAAGCGCCTGGGCATGTTCGTGATGCGCGCGGAGGTCGTGATCGAGAACGCGGAGGACTCGCGCATCCGTTTCGGACTCTCGGGTCCCACTGCCGAACGGCAGCTGCAGGAAAACCTCGGCGCCTTCCCGGGCGAGGTCAATGAGGTGCTGAAGCGCAACGAGCTGGCGATCGTGCGGGTTCCCGGTATGGTGCATCCGCGCTTCGAAATCGCCGGCGAGATCGACGCCTGCAGCGCGCTGTGGAACGATCTCAACGTGCACAGTGCACCGGTCGGACCGGAGGGCTGGCGGCTGCTGGACATCCTAGCGGGCATTCCGGCGATCTACCCCGAGACGAGCGAGGCCTTCGTGCCGCAGATGGTCAACCTGCACGCACTTGACGGCATCAGCTTCAACAAGGGCTGCTATCCCGGCCAGGAGGTGGTGGCGCGCATGCACTACCTCGGCAAGCTGAAGCGGCGCATGTACCGCCTCGCGATCGAGGCGCAGGAAAGGCCGGCTCCCGGCAGCCCGGTGTTCCGTGCCGGCGGCGATGGGCGTCAGCCCGATGGCGAGATCGTCGATGCCGCGCTGCATCCGGACGGACTCTACGCGGTCCTCGCCGTCGTGCAGGTCGCTGCTGCCGAGCAGCCATTGCGCTGGGGCAGCACGGACGGACCGGAGGCGCATGTGATACCGCTTCCCTACAGCATGCCCGGGAGTGCCTGACGATACCATGCGGTTCCTGTTCTTCTTCTTCGTGCTGATCCTGCTCACGCTCTGGGCCGCCTATTTCAGCCGGCCCGGCAACACCCGGCTGTCCAACATCCTCTACGTGGTCGCCGGCGTGCTGGCGCTGCTGTTCGTGATCGGCTACCTGCGGCTTGACGGATACTTCTGAGGCGCCGTCGCGCGGCACCGTCGGGAGGTCATTGTCAGGGAGCGGCCGGCGCGCCAGACTTCACATGACATTCACCCAAACGGAAGCGCGTGATGACACCCACCGCAGTACAGGACATTCGCAACGTCGCCCTGCTCGGACATGCCGGGAGCGGCAAGACCACTCTGCTGGAGGCCCTCCTGGCCGCCGCTGGTGAGATCAAGGATCCCGGGCAGGTCGAACGCGGCGATACCCTGAGCGATCAGGACCCGCTGGAGAAGTCGACGGGCCATTCGCTGAACACCAGCCTGGCCCACATGGAGTGGGCGGGCCACTGGATCAACCTGCTCGATACCCCGGGACTCCCCGACCTGCTCGGCCGATCCCTGCTTGCACTGCCGGCGGTGGAGACCGCTTGCGTGGTGGTCAACGCCGCCGCGGGGATCGAGGCGGTGACGCGCAAGGCAATGGAGGCGGCCGCCGACAAGTGCCGCATGGTCATCGTCAACCAGATCGACGGCATGGAACTGGACCTTGCCGGGCTGATGCAGTCCCTGACGGACACCTTCGGTCCCGAATGCCTTCCCCTCAACCTCCCCGCCCCCGAAGGCAAGGGCGTGGTCGACTGTTTCTTCCGTCCGGATGAGGGCGCGGCCACCGCCTTCTCCAGCGTTGCCGATGCCCACGAGGCGATCGTCGACCAGGTGGTGGAACTCGATGAAGAACTGATGAACCGCTACCTCGAACAGGGGCAGTCGCTGGATCCCGAGCAGCTGCACGACCCCTTCGAAGAGGCCCTGCGCGAGGGCCACCTGATCCCGGTGTGTTTCGTCTCCGCCAAGACCGGGGCCGGGGTTTCCGAGCTGCTGGACATCCTCGGCCGCCTGATGCCCGACCCGACGGAGGGCAATCCACCGCACTTCGTCAAGGGCGACGGCCCCTCGGCCGCTCCGGTCGAAGTGGCGCCCGACCCGAACCGCCACGTGGTCGCCCACGTCTTCCAGGTGCAGAACGACCCGTTCCGGGGTCATCTGGCGCTGTTCCGGGTACACCAGGGCACGATGACCCCGAACACCCAGCTGTTCATCGGGGACGCGCGCAAACCGTTCAAACCGGTGCACCTGTTCCGATTGCAGGGGCGCAACCAGTTCGAGACCGCCCGTGCGGTGCCAGGCGATATCTGCGCGGTCGCGCGCATCGACGAGATCCACCGCGATGCGGTGTTGCACGATTCCCACGACGAGGACTCCTTCCATCTGCTCCCGCCGCCCTACCCGAAACCAGTCTTCGGCCTCGCCCTGCTGCCACGCAAGCACGGCGACGAACAGCGCCTGTCTGAGGCGCTGCCGAGAATGCTCGATGAGGATCCCTGCCTGGAGGTTGGCTTCGAGGCGCAGACCCGCCAGACAGTGGTACGCGGTCTCGGCGCATTGCATCTGAAGCTCCTGCTGGATCAGCTGGCGGAGCGCTGGAACCTTCAGCTCGACACGGCCACACCCCTGATTCCATACCGCGAGACGGTCACCGGGAACGCCGAGGCCCGCTACCGGCACAAGAAGCAGAGCGGCGGTTCCGGGCAGTTTGGCGAGGTCGCGCTGCGCGTCGAGCCCCTGCCCCGCGGCAGTGGCTTCGAATTTCACGATGAGGTGAAGGGGGGCACGATCCCGGGCAATTTCATGGGTGCGGTCGAGAAGGGAGTGCAACAGGCGCTGGAGGAAGGTGCAGTCGCCGGTTATCCCGTCCAGGACGTGCGCGTGACCGTCTTCGACGGCAAGCACCATGCGGTGGATTCCAACGAGATCTCCTTCTCGCTGGCGGCCAGGCACGCGACGCTGGAGGCCGCACGCGGTGCCAGCCCGGTGGTTCTCGAGCCACTGGTGAATGTCAGCGTGAAGGCCGCGGACACCCATTTCGGCGAGATCAGCTCCGAGTTTTCGGGCCGGCGCGGGCGCGTCACCGGAACGGACAGTCCGGCTCCCGGATGGATAATGATCCACGCACTCGTGCCGATGGCGGAAATGGAGGGCTTCGAGGCACGACTGAAATCCATCTGTTCCGGTGACGCCGAATTCGTGCTCTCCGGCGGGGAGTACGAGCCCGCTCCCCGGGACGTGCAGTCGGAACTCGCGCGGGCCTACAACGGGCGGACCGAGGCGCACTGAGTTCGTCTCGGCCGCGCCCCCTATCCAGCCCTACCCCGCCTGCGGGGAGGGCACTTCTTGTATCTCCTTCAGCGCTGCAGGCCGAGCAGATCGGGCAGCGCGGAGAGATCGCTGATCACCGGCACCCCCGGCGGTCGCTCGCCCGGCGCCTCTTCGCCAGGGCGTTGCAGGTGCACGGCTGTCAGGCCCGCGGCGCGCGCGCCCTCCACATCGTCCCTCCAGGAGTCGCCGACGTGCACGGCCTGCTCGGGCCGCACGCCGAAGCGCCGGATCGCGGAATGGAAGATCCCCGGCTCCGGCTTCGCCGCACCCGCCTCGGCCGCGATCAGGACCGCATCGACTGCCGGCAGCAGATCGAGCCCCGCACACACGGCGGTGAGGCGGACGTCGAAATTGGAGATGATCGCCAGCCTGAGGTCCGCGCGGCGCAATGCTGCCAGGGCCTCCGGCACCTCGGGGTACACCTGCCAGACCGCCGCATCGGCAAACCGGGCGTACACGTCTTCGAAGAAGGCCTCGAAGTCCATCGGGCCGAGCCCTGCGAACACGCGCTGCACCAGAACCCGCCACCAATCGCGGTCGACCCGGTCATTGTGGGCACGGTCTCCGGCCCGGTACGCAGGTCGCGGCATCGCCGCAAACTCCCGACGGAAACGCCCCTCCAGGAGATCGGCCAGACCTTCGAGGGCGGGAAGGCCGTGGGCACGCGCCCGTTCCGCATACACCCCACCGAGCGATTCGCGCAGCTGAAACAGCGTGCCGACTGCGTCCAGGCCCACGAGGTGGATGCCGTCGATCGGCGTCGGTTGCGGATACCGGTGAGGTGCGGGCAACGCGTTTCGTTTCGGCAGCCGGGGGGACGAGGCCTTGGGATGCGCTCAGTCGCGCCCGGGGTCACGGCGCCGCCCGGCCGGCGCCTCGCGGCGGGAGCCGTCCTTCTCGCGCAATGCCCGCGCGGTGTTCTTTGCCGGGTCGCTGAACACGAAGCGTCCGGCCAGGACGCAACCCTTCATACCCGGCTCACAGGGCCGGCCCAGCACCCGCTGGCACTCGCCCTTTACCTCATGCGGACAACCCCAGCCACCCATGCTTCACCCCACGTGGTGTATCCAGGTCCTAATCTACCACGGGGTGGACGTTCCATTGCGCCGCAGGCGCGCCGAACGCCGGGATCGACGCAACGCTGCATCGCGGCTGGAAGCCGCTCCCACGG
>NZ_JAWLHP010000029.1:0-21837 GCF_041690275.1 Thioalkalivibrio sp. | reverse complement strand
GCTGCATCGCGGCTGGAAGCCGCTCCCACGGGACCCGGCGGGAGGTGATCCCGCACGGCGATGGGGGGCGTCAGGCCTCGGGGCGCATGTGCGGGAACAGCAGCACGTCCCGGATCGAGGGGGAATCGGTCAGGAGCATCACCAGACGATCGATGCCGATACCCTCTCCGGCCGTCGGGGGCAGACCGTATTCCAGGGCACGGATGAAATCGGCGTCATAGTGCATGGCCTCGAGGTCTCCCGCCTCCTTGTCCCGCGCCTGGGAACGGAACCGCTCGGCCTGGTCCTCCGGGTCGTTGAGCTCGGAGAACCCGTTCGCGATCTCGCGGCCGCCGACGAAGAATTCGAAACGGTCGGTGACGAAGGGGTCCCCGTCGCTGCGGCGGGCCAGCGGCGAGACCTCGGTGGGGTAGGCGGTGATGAAGGTGGGATCCAGCAGATTCGGTTCGACCGTCTTCTCGAAGACCTCGATCCACAGCTTGCCCAGCCCGTATTCGGGCTTCAGCGGAATTCCCAGCTCGCGGCAATGGGCCCGCATCCGCTCCGCATCGTCGAGGTCCGCGTCGCCGATCCCGGGGTTGAACGCGACAATGGACTCGCGCACCGTCAGCCGGGCGAACGGTGGCGCGACGTCGTGACGCTGTCCCTGGTACTCGATCACGGTCGTGCCGAGCACCTCCCGGCACAGCCCCCGCACCAGTTCCTCGGTGCGATCCATCAACTCGTGATGGGTCACGAAGGCCTCGTAGAACTCCAGCATCGTGAACTCTGGGTTGTGCCGCGTGGAGAGCCCCTCGTTGCGGAAATTGCGGTTGATCTCGAAGACCTTCTCGAAGCCGCCGACCACCAGCCGCTTCAGGAACAGTTCCGGGGCGATGCGCAGGTACAGGTCCATGCCCAGTGCATTGTGGTGGGTGACGAAGGGCCGCGCCGTGGCCCCGCCGGGAATGGCCTGCATCATCGGGGTCTCGACCTCGAGGAAACCGGCCCGCGTGAAGTACCGGCGGATGTGCTCGATGATCTGCGTTCGCCGGCGAAACAGGTCCCGCGTCTCAAGCGACGTGATCAGATCGGCGTATCGCTGCCGGTAGCGGGTCTCGAGATCCGAGAGACCGTGGAACTTCTCGGGCAATGGCCGCAGGCTCTTGGTCAGCAGTCGCAGTTCCGTCACCTTCACCGACAGCTCGCCGGTGCGTGTCTTGAACAGCGTGCCCCGCGCGCCCAGCACGTCGCCGAGATCCCACTGCTTGAAGGCCCCGTAGACACCATCCGGGAGGCTGTCGCGCTGCACGAACAACTGGATGTCCCCGGACATGTCGCGCACGGTCGCGAAACTCGCCTTGCCCATCACGCGCTTGCCCAGCATCCGGCCGGCGACCGCCACCTCGACGCCCGACGCCTCCAGCGCCTCCGGTTCGGTGGCGTCGTGCCGGGCATGCAGGTCGGCGGCCAGGCTGTCGCGGCGGAAGTCGTTCGGAAACGCGGGGCCGTCGCCGCGCAGGACCGCGAGCTTCTCGCGCCGTTGCGCGATCAGGCGGTTCTCGTCGGGATCCTGCGCGTCCATCGGTTTCACAGCCCGCTCTTGAGGCTGGCCTCGACGAACGGGTCGAGATCGCCGTCCAGCACCGCCTGAGTATTGCCCACTTCCACGCCGGTCCGCAGATCCTTGATCCGCGACTGATCCAGCACATAGGAACGGATCTGGCTTCCCCAGCCGATGTCGGACTTCGCGTCCTCCTCCGCCTGCTTCTCGGCGTTGCGCTTCTGCATCTCCATCTCGTAGAGCTTTGCCTTGAGCTGTTTCATCGCCGTGTCGCGGTTCTTGTGCTGGGAGCGGTCGTTCTGACAGGCCACCACGATCCCCGAGGGCATGTGGGTGATCCGGATCGCCGATTCCGTCCGGTTCACGTGCTGCCCCCCGGCGCCACTGGCCCGGTAGGTGTCCACGCGCAGGTCCGCGGGGTTGATCTCGATCTCGAACGAGTCGTCGATCTCGGGCGACACGAAGACCGCGGCGAAGGAGGTGTGGCGTCGGTTGCCGGAATCGAAGGGGGACTTCCGGACCAGCCGGTGCACGCCGGTCTCGGTGCGCAGCCACCCGAAGGCGTAATCGCCCTGAAAACGTACCGTCGCACTCTTGATCCCGGCCACATCGCCCTCTGAGAGCTCGATGATCTCGGTGCCGAAGCCCCGGCGCTCGCCCCAGCGGAGATACATGCGCAGCAGCATGTTCGCCCAGTCCTGGGCCTCGGTGCCCCCGGACCCGGCCTGGACGTCCAGGTAGGCGTTCGCGGCATCCATTTCGCCGGAGAACATGCGGCGGAATTCGAGGCCCTCGACCCGCCGGTTGATCTTCGCGAGATCGGACTCGATCGCGGAGACCGTCTCGGCATCCTCGTCCGCCTCCGCGAGCTCGAGCAGGGCCTTGCTGTCTTCCAGCTGCCCTTCGATCTCCCGTATGTCAAGGACTACCGCTTCCAGTTGCGCACGCTCGCGGCCGAGCGCCTGCGCCCGGTCCGGTTCGTTCCAGACATCGGGCGACTCCAGTTCGCGCATCACTTCCTCGAGCCGCTCTTCCCGCTCGGCGAAGTCAAAGATACCCCCTAAGGCCTTCCAGGCGGCCTTGCAGGTCAGCGATGTTGGCGTAGTAAACGTTCAGTTCCATGGGAGGTGCTTCCGGTCCGAAAAGCCGCTTAGTATAGCAAGACATCGGCCTGCACGGAGTCGCCGCAGGTTCCAGCCTCAGGTTCCCCAGGTCATCGCGGCGAGTGTCCGGGGCCGCCGCCAGAAGCGGCGCCAGTCACTCCGCCGCAGCCGCAGGACGGCGGTACCCGGGTCGTGCAGCCGCAACTCGTCGGCCGCGCCCTCGCGCAGACGGGTCAGGAGCGGGGCCAGGAGATCTCCGGACAGTGACCCGAGCATCTCATCGCGGCGCCCGGCGTGCTCCGCACGCTGGAGCGCATCCAGCACGGCGAGGTCCGCCTCGCGGCACAGCGGGTCAGCCGACCACGCCACCCCGGCAGCCTCCGCCAGCCAGGCGGCGATCGCCCCGCCCCCGGCGATGCCGCGCACCGCGGGTGTGCCGTCGCGAATGCCCGGCGACCAGAAGCAGAGCCCATGCACGGGAGCATGCCCCCTGCGCGCGCGCTCTGCGTTCACTGGATGGTTGAACCACGCCATCTGCACCGCGGTGCCGAGCACCTGCAGACGCCGGGCGGCCGGGCTCTCCAGGCGCGGGGTGCGGATCGGCCGGCCAACCGCGGCCGAGGGCGGTGGCATGTCCCAGTCGCCCTCGGCATCGAGTTTCAGCTCGAACAGGCCGGGTGAGGTCTCGCGAAGCGCGGCCGACGCCGCCTCAAGCTCGGGAAGAATCGACTGCACGAGCGCCGCACTGTCCTCGGGGCCGAGGTCCCCGACCGCCTGCGCCACGACGTCGGTCATGCCGGCAGTCAGCGAGACCGGCACCGCGAGCCAGCGCCGTCGACCCGAGACGGAAGGCCTGAAGCCCAACCGGGCGGCGGCCGCGTCCTCCCAGCCGACGGCGGTGCTCGGCGCCATCTCGCCGCGCCCGAGTATCTTCGCCAGCAGCCCGGGCGTCCTCGGGTCAGGCGCATCACCCCGCCGGCTCCAGAGTCCGGGTACCAGCACTTCGATCGGCCGGGTCATCTCGGGGGTGAATCGGCGCGTTCGTGGTCGGGCTCCTCCCCCCCCTCGTCGACATAGGGGAAGCGGACGTGGCCATAGCGCAGCACGAGAACCGCCAGCGTGATGAGCAGGATGCCGAAGGCGGCGCCCATCAGCTGCCAGAACTCCATCGCCTTCATGTCGATGATGATGTAGCGGGCCAGGGCGACGATCGCAATGTACAGCGGCAGGCGTACCGGCAGGCGTCCGGACTTGTAGTAGATGCCGACCATCGCCAGCACCTCGAGAAAGATGAACAGCAGCAGCAGGTCCGCCAGCGTGACCTCCAGGTTGCGCACCATCAGCGCGATCTCCTGGAGGATGGCGATCACGGTCGCCACTGCAATCACGGCCAGCACCGCAATCTCGGTCCCGTGCAATGCCCGCCGGCTCAGTCTGTCCAGATTCATACCATCCCCAGTGTTGTCGACCGCACCCCGCGCGGTGCCGCCCCATCCCCCCGCCGCAACGGCAAACGGCGGAATCGGACACGCGCCGAACTCGGGTCACCAGTCTATCCGTCACCGTCCCCGACGGCCTAAAGTATCCCGGCGATTCTTGCGGTCCGGGAGGCCCGCATCCCGGCCGTCATCGGCCGAAGGCACAGATCTCAGCGAGCGTGCAGCCCGTGCACATCGGCCGTGACCGGCAATGTCGCTTGCCGTGTTCCACGATCAGCGCATGCAGCTGGTTGAGTGCGCCGGCATCGGCGCCCACTTCGCCCTCGACATGAAGCCGCAGTTCCTCGTAGGCGGCGCGTTCCGGAAACCATCCCAGCCTTGCGAAGAGACGGCGCGTGTAGGCGTCGACCACGAAGACCGGCCGGCCGAAGGCATACAGCAGGATGTCATCCGCGGTCTCGGGGCCGATTCCGTGCACCCCCAGCAGCGCCGTTCTCAACCGCGGCGTGTCCCAGTGCATCAGCATCTCCAGTCCTCCGCTGCGCTGGATGAAGCGCACGAGACTCACCAGGCGCCGCGCCTTCACGTTGAAATAGCCGCTCGGCCGGATCAGCGCCGCCAGTTCGGGTTCCGGCAGCGAGAGTATGCGTTCCGGGTCGAGGTGATCCGCCTCGCGGAGGTTTGCGAGCGCCCGCTCCACGTTCTCCCAGCGCGTGTTCTGCGTCAGCACCGCGCCAACGACCACCTCGAAGACGGAGTCCGCGGGCCACCAGTGCATCGCCCCGTAGGCGCCATCCAGGCGGCGCAGCAGTTCCCGCGTGTCCGGGGCGCTCATGCGGACGGTCTCAGCGGGCGCGCTGCGGATTCCGGGTGCCGGCGGAAGACGGCCGTCCGCGCTTGCGTCCGCCCGTGCGCCTGCCTGCAGGCCGCGGGGGCCGGAGGCCTGCCGCGTCGTACAGCGCCCGTATCTCCGCGTCCTCGAGGTTGCGGTAGTGTCCGGTCTTCAAGCCGCGGCCGAGTTCCACCGGCCCGTAGCGGATCCGGATCAGGCGGCTGACACTCACGCCCACCGCGTCCCAGAGCCTGCGCACGAGCCGGTTGCGTCCCTCGGTGACGGTCACGTGGAACCAGTGGTTCGCTCCTTCGCCTCCCGCATCCAAGAGGCTCTCGAACCGGGCCTGACCGTCCTCCAGCTCCACGCCCTCCAGCAGCGACTGTTGCATGGATGCCGGCACTTCCCCCAGCACCCGCACCGCGTACTCGCGCACCAGTGCGCGCGACGGGTGCATCAGCGCGTGGGCCAGGGCACCATCCGTGGTGAACAGCAGCAGTCCCGACGTGTTCAGGTCCAGACGGCCAACGGAGACCCAGCGCTGACCGCGTAATCTCGGCAGGGACGCGAACACGCTGCGGCGTCCCTCGGGATCGGAGCGGGAACAGATCTCGCCCTCGGGCTTGTGATACGCCAGCCAGCGCGCGGCGCCCACCCTCGTGCTGACCGGACGACCACGGACGTGGATGGTGTCATCCGGATCCACCTGCTCGCCCAGTTGCGCAACCCGGCCGTTGACCCGGACCTCGCCGCGTTCGATCCAGCCCTCGATCTGCCGCCGGGAGCCAAGCCCCCGGGCCGCGAGATATTTCTGCAGACGCTCCGCCATCTTGAAGGCTCGCAAGGGCTGACTATGATGGCTGCCGACGATACACGAAAAAGGAATCCGTGCCATGACCCGGAAGAGCCAGTCCCTGAACATCGCCGTGCTCACCGTCTCCGACAGCCGCAGCCTTGAGGACGACAGCTCCGGGGCGACACTCGCGGAACTCCTCGAGGGCGCCGGTCATCGCCTTGCCGACCGCCGGCTGGTCCGGGACGACATCTATGCGATCCGGGCCGAGGTCTCGCGCTGGATCGCCGATCCCGGGATCGACTGCATCCTGGCCACCGGGGGTACCGGCATCACCGGCCGTGACGGCACCCCGGAGGCCGTCGTGCCGCTGCTGGACAAGACGATCGAGGGCTTCGGCGAACTCTTCCGTCATCTCTCCTACGAGGAGATCGGGACCTCGAGCCTCCAGTCGCGCGCGCTGTCGGGCGTTGCCAACCGGACCTTCATCTTCGTGCTTCCCGGCTCGCGCAATGCCTGCCGGACCGCATGGACACGAATCATCGCGGCACAGCTTGATTCCGGTACCCATCCCTGCAACCTGACCATGCTGATGCCGCGGCTGGCCGAGTGAGAGCCGGCGGCGCTCCCTGCCGGCAAGCGGAACGCGTTCAATCCCTCGCCTCGTCATCCACTCCAAACCAGACCTCGCACATGCGCAGGATGAATACGCCGAGCGTGAGCACGAAGATCGCACCGACCAGCGTCAGGATCTGCGGGTTCTCCATGTACTTGGCATCCACCACCAGCACCCGTGTCAGGGCCGTGATGGCAATGTAGACCAGGAAGCGCACCGAAAGCCGATTGGTCTTGAAGTAGATCGCAACCATCGCGGCGAGCTCGATCAGCAGGAACAGCAGCAGCACGTCGCCGAGATCCGGGCCGCCCTTGTCGAACACCTTCCCGACCTCGATGATCGTCGCCCAGAGGATTCCGAACCCGGCCAGGAACAGAAGCACCAGCTGGAAGGTCTCCGCCATCCTGATTCCGACCCGCTTGCTCAGCGAGAAGACTTTGTCCGACATGTCTGGGTCGTCTCCTGATTGATGCATCGCTGCGGGTCGGGTGAACACCCGGATCACACCGAACCGCACGCAGCGCCGCGGCGCGACCGGCGCCCGGTTCCACGGAAGGAATATAGTCGAAGCGTGGCGATTCTGAAGGGATGGGCGCCGGGCCATTCCGGGGGTGAGCCCGGCGGGGCCTTAGTGGCCGGATTCCGGCTCCTGCGCGGCGCCGCCATCGGGCTCCCCGGTCACCGCCACCCGCGGGTCCGCCGGCTCCCCGCCGGGCAGGTCAACCAGATCGCGCAGCGCATCCAGCGGCGGCAGCTCGTCCAGCCGGCCGAGACCGAGGTCATCCAGGAAGGCCCTCGTGGTCGCGTACAGGCCGGGCCGACCCGGCACCTCCTTGTGCCCCACCACGTGCACCCAGCCGCGCTCGGTGAGTGCGCGCATGATCTGCGTGCTCACGGCCACGCCCCGGATCTCCTCGATCTCCGCGCGGGTCACCGGCTGACGGTAGGCGATGATGGCGAGTGTTTCCAGAAGCGCGCGGGACAGGCGCTGGGGACGTTCCGGCTGTGCCGCCTGCACGTGCCCGGAAAATCGCTGGCGCACGCGAAACCGGTATCCGCCTGCGGACCGCACCAGTTCGATCGACCGGTCCCGGTAATGGGCCGAAAGGCGTTCCAGCGCCGTCTCGATGTCCGCACGCCCGGCGCTGTCGTCTGCAACGGCGCAGGCGGCCATCAGGTCCTTCACCGGCACCGGCTCCGACGCCGCGAACAGGACCGCCTCCAGCACCAGCTCGATCCCGGGTTCGTCCGGTCCGGGGATGACTGCGTCCGGTGGCGTCGACTTCCCGTTCGTCATTCCGCGTCGGCCGCCTCTGTACGACGCCGCACCTGGATGGGACCGAAGGGCGCGCCCTGGCCCCACTCCAGCAGACCCGCCTTGCTCAATTCAAGCACTGCGAGAAACGCGACGACCACACCCGGCCGTCCTTCATCCACGATCAGGAGATCGACAAAGTCCACGAAGCCTTCCTGATCTTCCAGGGACCCGAGTATCCGCGCCATGCGCTCGCGCACCGACAGGGCCTCGGCACTGATCTGGTGGCGGGCGCGCAGACCGGCACGCCGCAGCACACCGACCAGCGCCTCCATCAGGTCCTCGAGCGCCGGTGCCGGCGCGGGCGGACCCAGGAGGGCGTCGCGCGCCGCATGCGCGTGGAAGACGTCGCGCTCGAGCCGCGGGATCGCATCGAGACGCTCGGCGGCCGCCTTGAAGCGCTCGTACTCCTGGAGCTGGCGGATCAGCGCGAGCCGCGGGTCGTCCTCCTCTTCCGCCAATGCGGGGGGCCGCGGCAGCAGCACGCGGGACTTGATCTCCGCGAGCAGCGCAGCCATCACCAGGTATTCGCCCGCCAGTTCCAGGCGCATGGCCTGCATCACCTCGATGTAGGCCATGTACTGCCGGGTGATCTCGGCGATCGGAATCGAGAGGATGTCCAGGTTCTGGCGCCGGATCAGGTACAGAAGCAGGTCGAGCGGACCCTCGAAGGACTCGAGAAAGACCTCCAGTGCATCCGGTGGGATGTAGAGATCCACCGGCAACGCCTCCAGTGGACTGCCATGCACGCGGCAGGACCACTCGCCATCCCCGGCGGCCGCTTCGAGCTCGACGGCATCCGCCTCCGTCATCCCCTGTCAGTCCCGCCTGCCGTGGACATGCTCAGCCGACGCACATCGCTTGGCCGCACTGGAGCCCATCACCGGAGATAATCCAGACCCATTGCATGGCGCACCTCGTCCAGCGTCTCCCGGGCCTCCTCGCGCGCGGCCTCGGAGCCTTCGTTGACGATACTCCTGACCAGTGCCGGGTCGGCGGTGTATTCCCGGGCCCGTTCCTGGATCGGCGCAAGCTCCGCCAGCACCCCCTCGATCAGCGGGCGCTTGCAGTCAACGCAGCCGATACCTGCGGTCCGGCACCCGGCCGCGAGCTCCTCGCGCGTGGACTCGGGCGTGTAGACCTGATGCAGCCCCCACACCGGACACTTGTCGGGATCCCCCGGATCGGTGCGGCGCACGCGCGCCGGATCGGTCGGCATGGTGCGTATCTGCGCCTCCACCTCGCCCGGCTCGGCACGCAGGCTGATCGCGTTGTTGTAGCTCTTGGACATCTTCCGGCCATCGAGACCGGGCATCTTCGCGGTCGGAGTCAGCATTGCCTGAGGCTCGGGAAGGATGATCTTGCCGCTGCCCTCGAGGTAGCCGAACAGGCGCTCTCGATCCGCGAGCGAGATGTTCTGCTGGCCCTCGAGGAGCGCCCGGGCGATCTCCAGCGCGTCTTCCTCGCCCTGCTCCTGGAAGCGGCGGCGCAGGTCCCGGTAACGTCGCGCCATCTTCTTGCCCATCTTGTCGATGGCGGCCTCCGCCTTCTCCGCAAAGCCCGGCTCGCGGCCGTAAAGGTGATTGAACCGGCGCGCGATCTCGCGGGTTACCTCCAGGTGCGCGACCTGGTCCTCCCCGACCGGAACCAGTCCCGCACGATAGGCGAGGATGTCGGCACTCTGCAGTACCGGATAGCCCAGAAACCCGTAGGTCGCCAGATCGCGTTCCCGCAGCTGTTCCTGCTGATCCTTGTAGCTTGGGACGCGTTCGAGCCACCCGAGTGGCGTGAACATGGACAGCAGCAGGTGCAGTTCGGCGTGTTCCGGCACCCGGGACTGCACGAAGACCGTCGCCGCGCTGGGGCTCACGCCCGCAGCGAGCCAGTCGATCACCATGTCGGATACGTGCTGACCCATGTCTCCGGGCGCTTCGTAGTGCGTGGTCAGCGCGTGCCAGTCGGCGACAAAGAAGAAGCACTCGTAGCTGTGCTGGAGTTCCAGCCAGTTTTTAAGCACACCGTGATAGTGGCCCAGATGCAGCCGGCCGGTCGGGCGCATGCCGGAGAGCACGCGCCGGTTCGTCCCCTGATTGCTCACGAAAGACTTCCTCTTGGGTTTACAGCCACTGACCTGATTATCACGGAAGCTCCGCCGTTGGCGAAAGGCGGGCGCCATCCGCAATCGCCGGGCGCGCAGTCCTGGTCACCGGTGCATCCGGGTACCGGTCGCGCGCATTAGAACATGCCGCGGGCGAAACCGAACACCAGCGCCAGCAGCAACACGGTCTGATCCCGGCCGTTGATCAGCAGCCGTCCATCCTCCATGCGCAGCCGGCTGCTCAGGATTCCATTCTCGATCTGTGCCCATTCCTCACTGACGGCGAGCTCCAGCAAGGTCTCCAGGTCCATGGCCTCAGTGGCCTCCAGTCCGGTCTCGGTCTCAAGGAGCGCGGCCACCTCCTCAAGGAGAGCGAGACCGGCCTCCAGGTCCAGATCCAGCGCGATCGACTCCAGCGGGCGGGCGGCAAAGTCCTCCGCGTCCCCGCTCAAGCCGAGATCCATGTTCAGGCGGACGTGCTTTCCCGGTTCGCTGTTCAGGCGGAGATGCCCCCTCAGCAACGGGTCGTGTTCGATCATCCGCTGCAGACCGTCCAGGAGCATGCCGAGCAGCAGCCCGGTCTGCAGGTCGGCAGCCAGCGCCATCGCCCGCACGCCCTCCAGATCCTCCATGAACCGGAGCAGCGTCGGCCGGTGCCACCGCAATGCGGTGAGCTGCAGATCCAGTGTCTCGAGTTCGAGCCCGACGGAGCGCAGTTCCTCCGCCCGCACCCGCCACAGGCTGTCCAGGCGGTCGGCAGCCGAATTCTGGTTGGAACTCATCTGCAGGGATTCCAGACCCAGCACCTCGCGGTTCCCCAGCGTCAACGAAATGAGCTGCGATCCGAGTCCGATGTCGTAATCCGGCAGGGAGCCGTATCCGCCATCCGGCTCCGGATGCACCACCAGCCCGAAGTACAGCTGCTCCAGAAGCAGGCGTTCCTGACCCTCAGCGAGGTCCAGCAGATCCGTATCGAAGCTCAGGACCATCCGCTCCGGCGAATAGGCGACGCCGCCCTGCCCTGCCCCCAGATGGAGGCGGAAGGGGAGCGGTTCCGCCTCGGGGTCCGCATCTCCGGAGATGAGCACCGGTCGGCTCGACAGCCGCGAGCTGATCCCGCCCCCGAGACCGAGCCAGCTGTCCGCGCGAGGCCGGGCCTGGGCCAGGACGGCGGCCCAGGGGGCAGGAATCCTTCCCGCGGATCGTCCGGGAACGGTGCGGGTCTGGACCGCGGCTCCCAGCAGCCGGTGATCAATCCGGTGCTCCAGCTCGACCTCGAAGTCAAGCCCCTTTCCGGACACTTGCAGCACGCTGGTGGCATGGGCCCCGTACCTTTCGCGCTCGTAGCGGGTAACCGCGTGATGGATCCGCAACCCGCCCGCGTGGCCGGTATACGCGTTGTCGAGGGCATTTTCGATCTGCACACCGACGTAGATCGGCCACGCCGCAGCGGCCACCACAATCAGCAGCAGGGCAATCAGGATCTTGCGCAAGGGATCTTCCCGGACAGTCCGGATCTCGCCGGGGACCGCACCACGAACCGCGGATGCGCCGCGCTCAGGCCGAGCCCTTCAGTCGAGCGACCGCCGTTAATCGCGTTCACTGGAATCGATGATGGCATCGTCGCAGTATAACCAAGACCGCCGGCTCCGCTGCATTGCCCGCGGGTCCTCCCGTGGCGCCGACACGAACGCGTCACTCCAGGAAATCGACCCGCCCCAGCCCGTGCCGCACCACTTCCGGGACGGCGCCGGTCAGGTCGATCACCGTAGTCGCTTCGAGAGTCCCCGCACCGCTGTCGACGATGGTATCGACGACGCGCCCGATGCGCTCGTCGATCTCCCACGGCTCGCTCAGCGGATGTTCGTCGCCGGGAAGGTGCAGGGTCGCCGACATCAGCGGCGA
The DNA here is from genome assembly GCF_041690275.1 of Thioalkalivibrio sp. Lineage (NCBI taxonomy): Bacteria > Pseudomonadati > Pseudomonadota > Gammaproteobacteria > Chromatiales > Ectothiorhodospiraceae > Thioalkalivibrio > Thioalkalivibrio sp. The sequence continues at coordinate 10,193 of NZ_JAWLHP010000029.1, read as the reverse complement.
CCCGTGCTCTCTGAGCAACTCCTGGACCACTCGCGAGTCCGGAACACGCAGGCCGACCGTACGCCGCTTCGGGTGCTGCAGGCGCCGGGGCACCTCCCGCGTTGCCGGCAGGATGAAGGTGTACGGGCCCGGCGTCAGCGCCTTCATCAGCCGGAAGGCGGTGTTGTCGACCTTCGCGTACACGCCCAGTTCGGACAGGTCCCGGCACAGCAGCGTCAGGTGATGCTCCTCGCCCACCTGCCTCAGCCGCCGGATCCGCTCCACACCCGCCTTGTCGCCGATCCGGCAGGCGAGCGCGTAGCAGGCGTCGGTTGGCAACACGATGACCGCACCCTGCTCCAGCCGCTCCACCGCCTGCTTGATGAGCCTTGGCTGCGGGTTTTCGGGATGGATGGTGAGAACGCTCATGACCGACCGCACCGTTGCAACTGAAACGCCGCATCATACCAGCTGTGCGCCTGCCGACGCCGGATGCGGAGTCTGTATACTGCCGGCTGCCGAATACCCGAAGACGATCGACCCGGGGGAACCCCACATGCTCTACGTGATCCTTGGCCAGGACCGTCCCGGCAGTCTCGAGAACCGGATGGCGGCCCGCCCCGAGCACCTGTTGCGCATCGAGGCGCTGCGCGATGCAGGCCGACTGGTCCTTGCTGGCCCACTCCCGGCGGTGGACAGCCCCGATCCCGGTCCGGCCGGCTTCACCGGCAGCCTGATCGTCGCGGAATTTCCATCGCTCGCGGAGGCCGAAGCATGGGCCCATGCCGATCCCTACCTCACCACGGGCGTCTTCAGTCAGGTGCGGGTTCACCCGTTCAAACGGGTACTGCCCTGATACCGAACCACGCACGGTGCACGCCGATGCGGCGCCTGCCGCCCGCAACCATCCCCGGAGCCGCCGATGAATACCCGCATCGCCCTGATCCTGCTGACCGCGCTTCTGCCGGTACTGACTGCATGCGACCCCCCGGAGCCCGAGGCCGGACCGCCGCTGGCGGATGCGGAGACCCTGGCGCTGGTGAACGACGTGCCCATTACGCGGACGGATCTCTTCACCTATGTCGGGCTCGAGGCGGCGCCGGACACGGCGAACGCCGAAGACCTCCTGGACGAGCTCATCAAGCTCGAACTCCTGCGCCAGCAGGCCGTCGCCGAGGACCTGCACCAGGAGGAAGAGACGCGGGTCCTGCTGCGGAACCTCGAAACCAACATCCTGGCGTCGCAGTTGATCGAGCGCAGGACCGAGGCCATGCAATTCTCCGATGCCGAGATTGAGGCCGAGTACGAGGCCCGGATCGAGGAGCTCGCATCGGAGGAATACCGGGCCCGCCATATCCTGGTGCCGACGCCCGAGCCAGCGCGCGACCTGATCGAACAGCTGGATGCGGGCGGCGATTTCGCCGCACTGGCCGAGACACACTCCATCGACGCCTCCGCGTCCGAGGGCGGCGACCTCGGCTGGTTCGTGCCTGAACAGATGGTCCCGCCCTTCGCCGCGGCCGTCGCCGGGCTCGAACCCGGCGAATATACGCGCGAACCCGTCGAAACCCGGTTCGGCTGGCACGTGATCCGACTCGAGGAGACGAGAGACGTGGAACGGCCGCCCCTGGAAGAGGTGCGGCCGCTGATCGAGGAGATCCTCGAGACCCGCAGGCTGCGTGCCTATGTGGAAGAGCTGCGGGCCGACGCGCGCATCGAGTTCCCGATCCGGCCCCAGCAATAGCGGCACCAACCCTGATGGCCCTGCATCACTCCTGACGATGCAGGCCACTCCCCCGCTTGCCGGACCCATCCGCTGCCGGCGCCCGGCTCAGTCGATCGAGAAGCTCTCGCCGCACCCGCACTCGGCGGTCACGTTCGGGTTGTTGAAGACCAGTTGACGCGTCAGTCCCTCGGACACGAAGTCGATCTCCATGCCGTGCACGAAACCGAAACTCTTTTCGTCCACGTAGATATCCAGTTCGTCACCCACGCGGAAGATCATGTCGTCGTCCCGGGGCTCGCGCACGAGATCGACCACGTACATCCAGCCGGAACAGCCCGTGCGCTTGACCTCCAGACGGAAGCCAATGGCAGCCGGGTCCGACTCCATCTGCTTGAGGATATGCTGCGTTGCCTTCTCGGTCGCCCGGACGCGATCCGCCTCCGGGACCTCGGCTGCGACGCTGCTGCCATCAACGGCCATGGTACTCATCTTGCTGACTCTCCTAATTGATGTAAAAGGTGGCGCGAGCGCAATTCTCAATCCCAGCGATCGTCGCGGACCTGAACCACACCGCCCTCGACCCGCACCGGGAAGGTCGTGATCGGCTCGTAGGCGGGTGCACTCAACGCCTCACCGGTACGCAGGCAGAACTCCGCTCCATGTTGCGGGCAGGTGATGCGGTCGCCCTTCACCTCGCCGCCGGCCATCGGGTAGGCCTCGTGCGAGCACATGTCCTCGATCGCGTAGAACCCGCCCTCGACGTTGAAGACCAGGATCGGCACATCGTCGACGTCCACCTGGCGGTACATCCCAGGCTCGATCTCTTCCTCCGGGGCGACGTCGACCCAGTCGCTCATCAGAACATACCCGTCTGCAGTCGCGCGGCCTCACTCATGCGCGAGGCATCCCAGGGCGGATCGAAGACGACCTCCACGTGCGCATCCTCGACGGTCGGCACCTCCATCACGCGCTGCCAGACGTCGCTGGCGATCACATTGCCCATCCCGCATCCGGGTGCAGTAAGTGTCATATCGATGGAGACGCGGCGGCCGCCCTCGGGGTTCGGTTCGATCTCACAGCGGTAGATCAGACCGAGATCCACGATATTGATCGGAATCTCGGGGTCGTAGCAGCCGCGCATCTGGTCCCAGACCATCTTCTCGACGTCCTCGTCCGAGGCATCCTCGGGCAGCTCCGGGCTCGGTACCGCCTCCTTGCCCAGCGCGTCGGCATCCTTGGCGTCGACCCGGAACAGACGGCCCTGCGCCATCACGGTGTAACTGCCGCCGAGGGCCTGGACGAGACCGACCTCGCCACCCGCCCCCATCATCACCTTCTGCCCTTCCGGGACGGCGATGGCCGGGCAGTCCCGAGTGAGCGTGATCATTTCCTGAACCTGCATGGCCTCATTTCTCCTTGCGCGCCGCGCGATCCCGACGTTAAGCGATGACTTCCATCACCCCCGCCTCGGGGAGACGTGCGGCGAGCCGACGTTCGATACTGGTGCGGATCGGAGCCAGTCCCATGCGCTCGAGGACCTCATCGGCGAACGCGAAGACCAGCATTCCCCGCGCGGCTTCCGCGTCGATGCCACGACTGCGCAGGTAGTAGAGCGAGGTCTCGTCCAGCTGGCCCACCGTCGCCCCGTGCGCGCACTTCACGTCGTCCGCGTAGATCTCCAGTTCCGGCTTGGTGTCGATCTCGGCGTTCGGCGACAGTAGCAGGTTGGCACTGTGCTGCTGTGCGTCGGTCTTCTGCGCGCCGCGTTCCACCAGCACCCGGCCCTTGAACACGCCGCGGCCGTGACCCTGACCGATACCGCGGTACTGCTCCCGGCTGGTCGTGTGCGGCGAGGAGTGATGCACTCGGGTATGCGTGTCCACGTGCTGGCGCCCGCCGACCAGAAACAGACCGTTCAGCTCGATCTCCGCACCCGGCTCGGTGAGGTCGATGTTCAGGTCGTGCCGAACCAGGCGGCCGCCGAGATTCACGTTGTGGGAGGTCACGCGGCTGTCCCGGCGCTGCTGCACGAAGACGCTGCCAATGTGATATGCGCTGTCCGCATGGTCCTGAACCAGGTAGTGGCGCACCTGCGCTCCGGCCTCGGCCCGCAGCTCGGTCACCGTGTTCGTAAAGCCGTTGGCGCCTTCCAGATCCGCGTAGTGCTCAACGATGGTCACCTCGGAGTCCTCCGCGGCATGCACCAGCACGCGCGGGTGGTGCCACGCGGCCGGAGTCCCCGCCGATCCTGCCAGCAGCAGATGCACCGGTCGTTCCAGACGCACCCCCCTGCCCAGCATGATCACTGCTCCGTCGTTCATGAAGGCCATGTTCGCGGCCGCGAAACTGGAGAAACGGTCATGGGCGAGCGTCCCCAGCAGCGGCTCGAGACGATCCGCCTCGCTGCCGAGCATGCCCGAGAGGCTGCGTACGACCGCCCCGTCGGGCAGGCCGTCGAGGTCCGAAAGCTCGGGTCGGAACCGCCCATCCACGAAGACCATGCGGTGGGCATCCATTCCCTCGAAGCCCAGGCCCGCAATCGTCTCGGGGGACACCGGCACAACCACCTCGGCGGTTGCAAAGGGCTTGGTCGCGATCGGGCGCACGTTGGTGTACTTCCACTCCTCCTGGCGCGGGTCGGGGAAGCCCGCGGCGGCGAAGCGCTGGGCCGCGCCGCGGCGACGGCCGGCCAGCCACTCCGGGAGGTCTGCCGGAAGCCCGTCCTGTACCTGTTGGACCTGTTCCGCGTAGTGCTGACTCAGGGCATTCGCGCTCATGCCGCCTCCTCGATGATGCCCTGGTAGCCGCTCCGCTCGAGCTCCTGGGCCAGGGTCTTGTCGCCGGACTTGATAATGCGCCCGTCCGACAGGACATGAACGAAATCGGGTTCGATGTAGCTCAGCAGGCGCTGGTAGTGCGTGACCAGCACGATCGCGCGATCGGACGAGCGGAGCTTGTTCACACCCTCCGACACGATCTTCAGCGCATCGATGTCCAGCCCGGAATCGGTCTCGTCGAGCAACGCGAGCTTCGGCTCGAGCACCAGCATCTGCAGGATCTCGTTGCGCTTCTTCTCGCCGCCGGAGAACCCGGCATTGACGGCGCGATGCAGGAAGCTCTCGTCCATCTGCATCATCTGCAGCTTCTCGCGCACCAGCTTGAGGAACTGGAAGGTGTCCGCCTCGGGTTCCCCGCGGTGCTTGCGCTGGGCGTTGTAGGCCTCCTTCAGGAGGTAGATGTTCTTCACGCCCGGGATCTCCACCGGGTACTGGAAGCCGAGCAGCATGCCCGCGCGGGCCCGCTCCTCGGGCTCGAGTTCGAAGAGGTTCTCGCCGAGGTATTCGGCGGTCCCGCGCGTTACCTCGTAGCCATCGCGGCCGCCGAGCACCTGGCACAGGGTGCTCTTTCCGGAGCCGTTCGGCCCCATGATCGCGTGCACCTCGCCAGGCTTTACCTCGAGGTCGATGCCCTTGAGGATGGGGGTGCCGTTCTCCACCCGGGCGTGCAGGTCGTTGATCTTCAGCATGGCTGTATCTCCTGGGTCATTTTTGGTCGGCCTCCCGCCGGTGGGCGGTCAGGCCGATCAATATTCGTTCCGTTCAGGCTCAATGGTGGGCCCGCTGCGCTTGGCCCACCCTGCGGGACTACGAGGCATTGCGTAGGGTGGGCCAAGCGCAGCGGGCCCACCTCGATCTCAGGCGGTCGCCGAGTGCTCTACGGCCAGCTCGCGCACCCGGAACAGCAGGGCCTCGAGCCCCGCGCGCCGGGTCGGGCTGAGTGCGCTCTCCAGACCCATCGGCCCGAACATCTCGTAGGGATCGGTCGCCAGCACCTCTTCCGGTGTCTTGTCCCGGAAGGGCAGCAGCATCAGGGCCATCAGGCCGCGCACCGTGGCGGTCTCAGCATCGGCCTCGAGGACCAGCTTCGGGGGGTCCTCGTCGCTGAGGTGCGCGACCAGCCAGGCCTGCGTATTGCAATCCTTGATCCGGGTCTCCTCCGTGAGCTGCTCAGGCGGCAGGTTCGGCATCTTCCGTCCCATGTCCTCGATCATCTTGTAGCGGTCTTCCCAGTCCGGAAGCATCTCGAAGGCTTCCATCAGTTCCTGCATCTTCATCTGTTTCTCCTCCAGATCGTCGGATTGCAGCCCGGCTCGCGCAATCAGCCGACCGCGCCTTCCAGCGATACCGCCAGCAGGGCCTGGGCCTCCACCGCGAATTCCATCGGCAGCTCGCCGAAGACCTCCTTGCAGAAGCCGTTCACGATCATGTTGACCGCATCCTCCTCGGAGATTCCGCGCTGCTTCAGATAGAAGATCTGGTCATCGCCGATCTTCGAGGTGGTCGCCTCGTGCTCGATCTGGGCGGTCGGGTTCTTCGCCTCGATGTACGGATAGGTATGCGCGCCGCAGCGGTCGCCCAGCAGCAGCGAGTCGCACTGCGTGTAGTTGCGCGCGCCCTCGGCGCTTCCGACGACCTTCACCAGCCCCCGGTAGGCGTTGTTCGCCCGTCCCGCGGAGATGCCCTTGGAGATGATGGTGCTCCGGGTGTTCTTGCCGACGTGGACCATCTTCGTACCGCTGTCGATCTGCTGCAGGTTGTTGCCCACCGCGACCGAGTAGAACTCGCCCACCGAGTTGTCGCCGAGCAGCACGCAGCTCGGGTACTTCCAGGTGATCGCGGAACCGGCCTCGACCTGGGTCCAGGAGATCTTGCTGTTGCGGCCGCGGCACTCGCCCCGCTTGGTCACGAAGTTGTAGATGCCGCCCTTGCCTTCCTCATCACCCGGGTACCAGTTCTGCACCGTGGAGTACTTGATCTCGGCATCGTCCAGTGCGATCAGCTCCACCACCGCCGCGTGCAGCTGGTTTTCGTCGCGCTGCGGCGCGGTGCAGCCCTCGAGGTAGCTCACGTGCGAGCCCTCCTCGGCGATGATCAGCGTGCGCTCGAACTGGCCGGTGTTCATCGCATTGATGCGGAAGTACGTCGACAGCTCCATCGGGCAGCGCACGCCCTTCGGGACGTACACGAAGGAGCCGTCCGAGAACACGGCGGCATTCAGCGCGGCAAAGTAGTTGTCGCCGGCAGGAACCACCGAGCCCAGGTACTTCTCCACCAGCTCCGGGTGGTCATGCACCGCGTCGGAGAACGAGCAGAAGATCACGCCGGCCTCGGCGAGCTTTTCCTTGAAGGTCGTCGTCACGGAGACGCTGTCGAAGACCGCGTCCACCGCCACACCGGCCAGCCGCGCCCGCTCGTGCAGCGGGATGCCCAGCTTCTCGTAGGTCTCGAGCAGCTTCGGATCGACCTCGTCGAGGCTCTTCGGGGCGTCATCCTTCGGCTTCGGGGCCGCGTAGTAGGAAATGGCCTGGTAGTCGATCTTCGGGTAGTGGACGTGCGCCCAACTCGGCTCGCGCATCGTCAGCCAGTGCCGATAGGCCTCCAGGCGCCACTTCAGCATGAACTCCGGCTCCTTCTTCTTCGCCGAGATCGCACGGATCACGTCCTCGTTCAGCCCTGGCGGCAGGATCTCCTGATCGATATCCGTGCTGAATCCATACTTGTATTCGCGCTTGATCAGTTGCTCGACGTCTTGGGATTGCGTGGACATGGTTCTCGCTCCGGTTGGTCTCGATGAATCGTTCAGAGTGCTGCCGCGCGGGCCCCGCCCCAGGTCACCGGCACCGGAACCGTGCCGGTGATCAGGTCGTTGAGCGTGACGACGGACAGGGCCTGGCGAAAGGCCGCGTTGATGTGCACCCAGTGCGGACGGGTATTGCAATTGCTGTGAATCTGGCAGTCCAGTTCCTCGGTCATGCATTCGGTCAGGGCGATGGGACCCTCCACCGCTTCGATGATCACCGCGAGGCTCGTGTCTCCCGGGCGCCGGGCCAGGCGGTATCCGCCGTTGCGGCCCTGAATCGACAGCAGGACCCCGTGATCCCTGAGCAGCTTCAGCAGCTTGACCACGGTCGGCATGGCAATCCGGGTGTTCTCCGACAGCTGCCGGGCGGTGATTCCCTGCACACCCTGCTCCCGTGCGATCTCGGACAGGATCACGATGGCGTAGTCACTGAGCTTGCTGATTCGTAGCATGGTTCCGGAGGCGCTCCGTTAAACAGTACCGATCCGGTCAAACAGTACCTATTTGGTCCCATTTTACCCGAAAAAGGAGGGGCGTTAACGCCCCCGACCTGATTCATGACTGCAAAGGATGCCGACAGCCCACGGCCCCGGCAATAAACACCCCGCGATACAGGGAAACCCGGTTCCGGCACTGCCACCCGCAATGCAGGACGCAAGATGCAACGCGACGCCGCACGGGTCCAGTGCCCTTACAATGAAGTGATGTTCCGCGCATCCACGAAGCAATGACGGCCTCCGGGAGCCGACTGTTCGTGTATGGCACCCTGTTGCGCGGTCTGAGCCGGGCGCAGGTGCTGCATGGGGCGCGGTTTCTTGGTCCTGCGCTGGTCGAGGGGCAGCTGTTCGATCTCGGGCGCTACCCGGGTCTGCGCCCGGGACGCGGCCTTGTCGTCGGCGAGATCTGGGATGTCGATGCCGCGACACTGCGCCGGATCGACCGCATCGAGGACTTCGATCCCAGTGATCCGTCCGGATCGCTCTACCAGCGGGTGGAGATACCGGCCCGCAGTCTCTCCGGAACACCGTTCGCGGCAGCCACCTACCGCTACAACCGCAGACCACCCGGCAATGCACGCATCGTCCACGGCGACTACCGCCGGTACCTGCTGGAAAACCGCCCGGGACAGCAGCCGATGGTCGCCTACGGGTCCAATCTCCGTCTGTCGCGCATCCAGAAACGGATCGGTCCGGTGGGCCGACGCCGGCCCGGCACCTTTCCGGGCTTCCGCCTGAGCCTCGAGAAGCGTGCGGCGGGCAGAGCCCGGGTGGTAGCGAACCTGCGTTTCACCGGCCAGGACCGCTGCCCCGGTGCCCTGCACCGGGTGGAGCCCTGGCAACTCCAGGCCATGGACCGGTTCGAGGGGACTCCGGATCACTACCTGCGCGTCGCGCTCCCCTTTCGGCCGGACGGCGCGCGGGGCCTGCGCCTCGCCCACACCTGGATCGCGCATCCCGATCGCGTGACGACGGGCCTGCCGGTGGCGCCCGGTTACCTTGCGCACCTGCGCGCAGGCTATCGGGAATTCGGGTGGGCGCAGGCACCGATCGACCTGGCGGTGGGGGATCTGGCTGAGGGGACGGACGAGGGATGAAGAAGGGTTCTGCCCCGGTTCACGCCGCATCGCGGCCGGAGGCCGCTCCCACAGGGGCTTCGTGGGAGCGGCTTCCAGCCGCGATCGACCTCGGCCATGCCACACAGGCCGCTCCCACAGGGGCTTCGTGGGAGCGGCTTCCAGCCGCGATCGGCCTCGACCATGCCACACAGGCCGCTCCCACGGGGGCTTGGTGGGAGCGGCTTCCAGCCGCGATCGGCCTCGGCCGTGCCGCGACGCCGGGAGCTTGCACCACCCAACACCTTCGGATGCGGAACCGCCGGCAGGGTTGGGTATACTGGCGGCCCCACTGCGGTTCGCCACGGCCGCCGCAGCGGCTTGCCACAGGTGCGATGCCCCATCCCGCAAACGAACCGCCCGGCCGCTCCGGGCGCCAGACAGTCCCACCGACCCAAAGGAACGAATACATGTCCGACCTCAAAGCCGTCATCGAGGCCGCCTTCGAGCGGCGCACCCAGATTACCCCCCGCAACGTCGAGACCACGGTGAAGGACGCCGTGCGCGAGACCATTGATCTGCTCGACCGCGGCAGCCTGCGCGTCGCCGAAAAGGTCGACGGGCAGTGGACGGTGCACGAGTGGCTGAAGAAGGCGGTGCTGCTCTCCTTCCGCATCGAGGAAAACCAGTTCATCAAGGGCGGTTTCACCAACTACTACGACAAGGTCCCGTCCAAGTTCGCCGACACGAGCAGCCGCGACTTCCGCTCGGGCGGGGTTCGCGTGGTGCCCCCCGCCACCGCGCGCAAGGGCGCGTACATCGCTCCGAACGTGGTGCTGATGCCTTCTTACGTGAACATTGGCGCCTACGTGGACGAGGGCACGATGGTCGATACCTGGGCCACCGTCGGATCCTGCGCCCAGGTGGGCAGGAACGTGCACCTGTCCGGCGGCGTGGGCATTGGCGGCGTGCTGGAGCCGCTGCAGGCGGCACCGACGATCATCGAGGACAACTGCTTCATCGGTGCCCGTTCGGAGATCGTGGAGGGGGTGATCGTCGAGGAAGGAGCCGTGATCTCCATGGGGGTCTTCATCGGCCAGAGCACGCGCATCTATGACCGCGAAAGGGACGAGATCACCTATGGCCGTGTGCCCGCCGGGGCGGTGGTGGTCTCCGGCACCCTGCCCGCGAAGGACGGCAAGTACTCGCTGTACTGCGCGGTGATCGTGAAGCGCGTGGACGAGAGGACCAAGGCCAAGGTCGGGCTGAACCAGTTGCTTCGGGAGGTGCAGGGCT
>NZ_JAWLHP010000028.1:5030-36945 GCF_041690275.1 Thioalkalivibrio sp. | reverse complement strand
TGGCCCACCCTACGGCGAAGCGGCTCCGTGTGGCACGGCCGCCGCAAAAGCCCTACCATACCGCTCGAACGCTGCCCGGCGGCCATGGCTGCCGCCGGCGTGTCCAGTGACCCGGCCCGGCCGTCCCGAACTCCGGAAGCCCATGAGCGTGAGCGAAGAGATTTCCCGCGAGCACGATCCCGGTGCGGTGAGACCGCTGCCCTGCAGGGTGCTGCTGGCCGCGGGCCAGTCCGACCGCGCCGCGCGGCTCGAGACGGTGCTCGAGTTCCTCGAGTGCGAGCCCGAATCCCACCGCGCCCCGCCGGATCCGGAGGCCCTGGCGACGGACGGGCTGCTGGCAATGGTGGTCAGCGGCTGCCTGGGCGAGGCGCTCTTCGAGCTGCTGAACAACCTGCCCGAGCTCGCGCCGGGCGTGCCGGTGGTGCTGGTCGGCGAGGAGGCCGAGTTCCCGGCACTGACCAAGGCGGCCCGGGCACAGGTGGTGCGGCGCGTGGGACTGCCGGTGCGCTACCCGGAGCTGGCGGACGCGCTGCGCTGCGCGCGGCACGCGGCGGCGAACGGCGGACTCGACGATGGCAGCCGGACCGTGGAGCTCTTCCGCTCGCTGGTCGGCTGCAGCCCGGCAGTCCAGAAGATCCGCCGCCTGATGACCCAGGTCGCGGCCACCGATGCCAACGTGCTGATCCTCGGCGAGACCGGCACCGGCAAGGAGGTGGTGGCGCGCAACATTCACCGCGCCTCCAGTCGCAAGCGCCGCCCCTTCGTCGCGGTGAACTGCGGCGCGATCCCGGCCGACCTGCTCGAGAGCGAGCTGTTCGGGCACGAGAAGGGCGCCTTCACCGGGGCCCTGACCGCCCGGCAGGGACGCTTCGAGATGGCGGAGGGCGGCACGCTGTTTCTCGACGAGATCGGCGACATGCCGCTGCCGATGCAGGTGAAGCTGCTGCGCGTGCTGCAGGAGCGCACCATCGAGCGGGTCGGGAGCAACCGCAGCATCGCCTGCGACGTGCGCATCATCGCGGCCACCCACCGCGATCTCGACACCGCGATCGACGACGGCACCTTCCGCGAGGACCTCTACTACCGCCTGAACGTCTTCCCGATCGACATGCCGCCGCTGCGTCAGCGGCTGGGCGACCTGCCGCTGCTGATCGCGGAACTCACCGCGCGGATGGAGGGGGAGGGCCGGGCGACCGTCCGGCTCGGGGCCTCGGCGCTGCGGGCACTGTCCGTGTACCCCTGGCCGGGTAACGTGCGCGAGCTGGCCAATCTGGTGGAGCGGCTGGCGATCCTGCACCCGGGGGAGACGGTGTCCCTGGAGGATCTGCCGCCGAAGTTCCGCGCGGGCCTTGCGGACGACGCGTCGTCCGACGACCTCTCCGACGACGGGTTCTCGCCGGCGATGGCGCAGCCGGCAGCGGGTGTCGAGCCGCATCTCCCGCAGGACGGGATCGACCTGAAGGAATACCTGAACGACCTCGAGATGGGGCTGATCCGCCGCGCGCTGGACGAGTCCGACGGCGTGGTCGCGCACGCGGCGAAGCGGCTCGGGATGCGCCGCACGACGCTGGTCGAGAAGATCCGCAAGTTCGGCATCGCCCGCCCCGAGGACGTGCCGGAAAATTGACGTCCGGTCACCGGCAGGGCGCTCCTTCCCCCTGTATCTGAAAGAAAAAATCCATCTGGCATCATTCCTGCTTCCTCCCTCGTGAGCCGAATCGGGCGACGGCGTTCCGTCGCTGGCGGCACCGATGGAAAGGGGAGGATGTAACGGATGATCGAAGCGCCTGCGATCTTGCTGGTGGACGAGGATCCCGACCTGCGTGCCCGGGTCCGCGAACACCTCGCCGGTGATGGTTGCCGGGTCCTCGATACCGATCAGGGCTCCCGGGGGCTGGGATGGCTGGGCCGCGAGGCGATCGCGATCGCCTTCGCCAGCCGCGAGGCCGGGCCGATCGGCGGGATGGAGTTTCTGCGCCAGGCACGCGGCCGTCACCCGGAGCTGCCGATCGTGCTGACCAGCGCCGATGGCAGCGTCGAGACCGCGGTGGCCGCGATGCGCGCGGGGGCCACGGACTTCCTGGTGAAGCCCTTCGGCGCCGGCGCGGTCGCGGACCGGGTCCGGCAGTTCGGCATCGACGGCGGCGGGCCGGACGGACCGGTGCTGGAGGATCCGCGCAGCCTGGAGCTGCTGGAACTCGCCACGCGCGTCGCGGGCTCCGAGGTCACCGTGATGCTGAACGGCGAGTCCGGCGTGGGCAAGGAGGTCTTCGCCCGCTACCTGCACACCCGCTCGCGGCGCTCGGCGGGCCCGTTCGTTGCGATCAACTGCGCGGCGATCCCCGAGAACATGCTGGAGGCGGTGCTGTTCGGCCACGAACGCGGCGCCTTTACCGGTGCCCACGAGGCCCGGCCCGGAAAGTTCGAGCTCGCCGAAGGCGGCACCCTGCTCCTCGACGAGATCTCGGAGATGGACCTCGCGCTGCAGGGCAAGCTGCTGCGGGTGCTGCAGGAGCGCGAGGTCGAACGTCTGGGCGGCAAGCGCCCGATCGCGCTGGATGTGCGCGTGCTCGCCACCTCGAACCGGGACCTCCGCGCCGAGGTGCAGGCAGGCCGCTTCCGCGAGGACCTCTACTACCGTCTCAGCGTCTTCCCGCTGACGATCCCGCCGCTGCGGGAGCGTCCGGGCGACATCCTGCCGCTCGCGCGGCACTTCCTGGCCCGCCAGGGGCGCGGCATCGAGGCACCCGAGCTGATGCCCTGCGCGGCCGCGCAGCTGATGAGCCATGCCTGGCCAGGCAACGTGCGCGAGCTCGACAACGTGCTGCAGCGGGCGCTGATCCTGCGCTCGGGCCGGGGCATCGACGCCGCCAGCATCCGGCTGGACACCGTGGCGCCGGGCGACGGGGAGGCCGCGGTGGCCGCGGCGCCCGAGATCCGGGTGCTCGGCGATGGCCTGCGCACCCGCGAGGAACAGCTGATCCTGGGCGCGCTGCACGCCGAGCGCGGCAGCCGCAAGGACGCGGCCGCGCGCCTGGGCATCAGCCCGCGCACGCTGCGCTACAAGCTGGCCCGGCTGCGCGAGGCAGGACTCGCGATTCCCTGAGTCTGTATTCTGAAAAACAATAGCCTGAAGAAAACAGCCAATGTGATGTCGAGGGATTAGAGATGAGCGATATGCAGATCAACCAGGTCCTGGCCCAGATGCGGGCCCTGGCGCAGAGCGCCGGCCTCGAGGGCGCGGCGCCCACCGAGGCCGGGCGTCCGGACTTCGCCAACCTGCTCAAGCAGAGCCTCGATCAGGTCAGCGAGACGCAGAGCGCCGCGAGCGACCTCCGCAAGGCCTTTGAGACCGGTGACCCCAATGTCAGCCTCGCGGAGGTCATGGTGGCGTCGCAGAAGTCGAGCGTTTCCTTCGAGGCGGTCAACCAGGTGCGCAACCGCCTGCTTTCCGCCTATCAGCAAGTCATGCGGATGCAGGTCTGAACGGGACCTTTCTGAACGGAGGACGGAAGCGCAACCATGGCCAGCTCACTCGCAGTCATCAACGACCAGTTCCGCGGGCTTGTGAGCCTGCCGCTTGAACGCCAGATCGGGCTGATCGTGGCGCTTGCGGCGGCCCTCACCCTGGTGGTGAGCCTCGTGCTCTGGCTCACGCGGCCGAATTACGTGGTGCTCTTCCCGAATCTGCCGGAGCAGGAGAGTGCCCAGGTGCTGGAGGCCCTCGAACAGAGCGGGGTCCCGTTCCGGCTCGATCCGGTCTCCGGCGCGGTGCAGGTTCCCGCCGCGCAGCTGCACGAGGCGCGGCTCAAGCTGGCGACCGAGGGCCTGCCGAAGGCCTCCGGGTTCGGCTTCGAGTTGCTGGAAAAGGACCAGGGGCTGGGCACCAGCCGCCTGATCGAGGATGCCCGCTACCACCGCGCGATCGAGGGGGAACTGGCACGGTCCATCGCCACGCTCAACAGCGTCGAGAGCGCGCGCGTGCATCTCGCCCTCCCGCGTCAGTCGGTCTTCGTGCGCGAGCGCAGCCAGCCGACGGCGTCGGTGCTGGTGAACCTCTATGCCGGCCGCTCGCTGGACGAGGGCCGGGCCGCCGGCATCGTGCACCTGGTTTCGTCCAGCATCCCCGACCTGAATCCCGAGAACGTGACGGTGGTGGACCAGCGCGGGCGTCTGCTGACCCAGCCCCACAGCCACATGGACGGGCTTGCCGGGAGCGGCCGGCAGCTGGACTTCACGCGCCGCCTGGAAGAGGGCTACGTGCGGCGGATCATGGACATCATCAGCCCGATCGTCGGGAGCGACGCGATCCGCGCGCAGGTGGCCGCCGAAGTGGACTTCTCGCGCGTCGAGCGCACCACCGAGGCCTATGACCCGGAGCGTTCGGCGGTGCGCAGCGAACAGATCTCCGAGGACGAGCGCCGCGACCGCGGGATGGCGGGCGTGCCCGGCGCCCTGTCCAACCAGCCGCCGGAGACCGGCGTGATCGGCGAGGCCGGTGAGGCCGGGGTCCAGCAGGATCAGCCGGGTTCGGTGAGCCGGCGCTCGGTGCGGAACTTCGAGCTCGACCGCACCGTGAGCCACATCCGGGAGGCGCCGGGCGGCGTGCAGCGGCTGTCGGTGGCCGTGGTGGTGGATCACCAGGAGCGTCCCAACGCGGAGGGCGTGCTCGAACGCGGCCCGCTGAGCGACGACGAAATGGCACGGATCACCACCCTGGTGCGCGAGGCGGTCGGCTTCGACGCCGAGCGCGGCGACAGCGTGAACGTGATCAATGCCTCCTTCCGGCCGGTGGAGACGCCCGAGCCGCTGCCCGAGGCCCCGCTGTGGCAGGAGCCCTGGGTCATGGACCTGACCAAGACCGTGCTCGCGGTGATCATGGTGGTGGTGCTGGCGTTGACGGTGGTGCGTCCGCTGCTGCGGTCGCTGGCGGAGCGCGGTGTCGCATCCCGACAGGAAGGAGAGGACCTGGCGCGCCTCGCGCTGACCGACGAGGGCGCGGGCGCGGTCGGCACCGCGGAGGCCCCCGGGGTCGGGCAGGAGGCGCACAAGGCGCTCGCCGGGCCCCAGGCGGCCCAACGCAGCTACGACAACAACCTCGAGGCGGCGCGCAACATCGTGCGCGAGGACCCCCGGCGCGTGGCGCAACTGATGAAGAACTGGATGGCGAGCGATGGCGGAGCAGTCTGATCACGGTTCACGCAGCGGCGGCGAGCGCGCCGCCGTCTTCCTGATGAGTCTCGGCGAGGAGGCGGCCGCCGAGGTGCTGCGGCACCTGGGTCCGAAGGAGGTGCAGCGCCTCGGTACCGCGATGGCCAACCTGAGCAACGTGTCCCGGACCGAGGTGGGCGAGGTGCTCGACGAGTTCGTGCGGGCGGTCGGCAACGAGACCGCGCTGGGCGTCGGTTCGGAGGAGTACATCCGCAATGTGCTGAACTCGGCGCTGGGCGAGGAGAAGGCCGGCGGACTGATCAACCGCATCCTGCTCGGCCGCAACTCCAAGGGTCTGGAGGCGCTCAAGCGCATGGACCCGCGCGCCGTCGTCGGGGTGATCCGCAAGGAGCACCCGCAGATCGTGGCCATCGTGCTGTCCTATCTCGACCCCGACCACGCGGCCGAGGTGCTGGGTCTGCTGCCGCCGCAGCTGCAGTCGGACATCCTGATGCGGGTGGCCAGCCTCGACGACATCCAGCCCACCGCGCTGCAGCAGCTCGACGAGATCCTGGAGCAGCAGTTCGCCGGGGATCCGACCGCCCAGGCCTCGGCCGTTGGCGGCGTGAAGAGCGCGGCGGAGATCCTGAACTTCATGGATCCGTCCCAGGAGGCCGAGATCATCGAGCGCATCCGCGAGACGGACGAGGGCCTGTCGCAGCAGGTGGAGGATCTGATGTTCGTCTTCGACAACCTGCTCGAGGTGGACGACCGCAGCATCCAGACCCTGCTGCGCGAGATCACCAGCGACTCGCTGGTGCTGGCGCTGAAGGGGGCCGACGAGCCGGTGCGCGAGAAGATCTTCCGCAACATGTCGAAGCGCGCGGCGGAGATGCTGCGCGACGACCTCGACGCGCGCGGCCCGGTGCGGCTCAGCGAGGTCGAGTCGGCGCAGAAGGAGATCCTGACCGTGGCGCGGCGCATGTCCGAGAACGGCGAGATCATGCTCGGCGGCAAGGGAGGCGAGGAGTTTGTCTGAGCGGCTCCGGGCCGGTCCCGGGCGCGGCTCTGAACCCGCGCCGGATGGCCTTGCCCGGCCGGCATGCGGCGATCCGGTGAGGAAGGGATGAAGATGGAGCGACAGGTGATGGACGGCGATTCCGGCGACGCGGTGAGGCGCTGGCAGGCACCGGAGGTGGGCGACCCGGTCCGGCGGCCGCCGGCCAGGGACGAGCGCGCGCAGCCGTCCGGGGACGCGGCGGTCCCGGCCGCCGCCGCCGAGCCGGCCGAGGCCGCGGCGCCGCCGCCGATGACCATCGAAGAGATCGAGCGGATCCAGCAGGAGGCGCGCGAGGAGGGCTTCCGGGAGGGCGAGGCGGCGGGCCGGCGCGAGGGCTTCGCGGCCGTGCAGGCCGAGGCCGAGAACCTCGCGCGCGTGCTCGATTCCCTGGTGCCGTCCGTCGAGGGCCTGGACCGGCGCCTGGAGCAGGAACTGGTGACCCTCGCGGTCACCGTGGCCCGCCAGCTGGTGCGGCGCGAGCTGCGCACCGAGCCCGGCCAGATCGTCGCCGCGGTGCGCGAGGCCTTCGCGCTGCTGCCCAGTTCCGATCGTCGGGTGCGGCTGCACCTGCATCCCGAGGACGCGCGCATCGTGCGCGAGGCCCTGCACCTGTCCGAACTGGAGCAGCCCTGGAAGGTGTTCGAGGATCCGACCCTGTCCCGGGGCGGGGCCTGGCTGGAGACGGACACCTCCCGCGTGGATGCAACGGTGGAGAGCCGGCTCAATGCCGTGATCGCCGGGATGTGGGGCGGCGAACGCCGTGAGGACGGGCAGGCGCCGGAACGGCGCACCGACAGGCCGAAGGACACCGGCCCGGAGGCCGGGTTGTGACGCTCCCCGCCGCCCTGGATCCGGAGCGCCGCACCGCCGCGCTGGGCGCGTCGCTGGGCCGCTTCCGGCGGCGGGCGGAGCGCGCGACGCTGCTCACCGCCGAGGGCCGGCTGGTGCGCATGGTGGGGCTGACGCTGGAGGCGGAGGGCCTGCAGATTCCGGTCGGGGGGCGCTGCCGCGTGGTGGGCATGGGTGGTGCCGAGGTGGAGGCCGAGGTGGTCGGCTTCGCCGGGGAGCGGGTCTACCTGATGCCCGTGGGATCGATCAGCGGCATGACGCCCGGTGCCCGGGTGATCCCGACCCAGCACAACCGGGAGGTGCTGGTCGGAGAGGGTCTCCTCGGGCGCGTGCTGGACGGTACCGGGCGGCCGCTGGACGGACGCGGGCCGCTGGCCTGCGAGGAACGCGCGTCGCTGGACGGACGGCCGATCAACCCGCTGGCGCGCCACCCGATCCACGAACCCCTGGACGTCGGGGTGCGGGCGATCAACGGGCTGCTGACCGTCGGGCGGGGACAGCGCATGGGACTGTTCGCAGGCAGCGGCGTGGGCAAGAGCGTGCTGCTCGGGATGATGACGCGCTACACGGAGGCGGACATCACCGTGGTCGGGCTGATCGGCGAACGCGGCCGCGAGGTGAACGAGTTCGTCCAGAACATCCTCGGACCCGAGGGCATGGCCCGCGCGGTCGTGGTGGCGGTGCCCGCCGATCACTCGCCGCTGATGCGCCTGCACGGCGCGATGCTTGCGACCTCCATTGCCGAACACTTCCGCGACCGCGGGCGCAACGTACTGCTGCTGATGGACTCGCTGACCCGGTTCGCCCAGGCGCAGCGCGAGATCGCGCTGGCGATCGGCGAGCCACCCGCGACCAAGGGCTACACGCCGTCGGTCTTTGCACGACTGCCCCAGCTGGTGGAGCGCGCGGGCAACGGGGAACGGAATCAGGGCTCGATCACCGCCTTCTACACGGTGCTGACCGAGGGCGACGACCACAACGACCCGATTGCCGACGCCGCCCGCGCGATCCTGGACGGCCACGTGGTCCTGTCGCGCCGCATCGCCGAGTCGGGGCGCTACCCCGCGGTGGACATCGAGGCCTCCATCAGCCGTCTGATGAACGAGATCGCCGACCCGGGCCAGATCCAGGCCGCGCGCCTGTTCAAGCAGGTCTACGCCACCTACCAGCACAACCGGGACCTGATCAGCGTCGGGGCGTACCAGCGGGGTTCCGATCCCCGCGTCGACGCCGCGATCGAATACTTCCCGCGGCTGGAGGCCTATCTGCAGCAGGACATGCACGAGCCGGTCGCCTTCCGCGAGAGCGTCCGGCAGCTCGACGCCCTGACCGGCGGCGAGGAATCCGCATCCGCGACCGACGATGGCCAGGCAGTGCCGGCCAACCCGTGAACCACCAGCCTTGACCAGGGAGCCTTCAGAAGACGATGACACGCTCGAAACGCATGCAACCCGTCGCCCGGGTGGCCGAGAGCCGCCAGCAGGACGCCGCGCGAACCCTCGGCGAGCGTCAGCGGGCGCTGGAGGAACAGCTGCGCCGGCTGGAGCAGCTGACCGAGTACCGGGGCGACTATGCCAGCCGCTTCGAGGACGGCGCGGAGTGGATCGGCCTGAATGTCCGCGACTATCGACTGTTCCTGTCCCGGCTGAACGAGGCCATCGAGGAACAGGCGGCGCGGGTGGAGCGGGCGCGCGCCGAACTCGAGCAGAGCCGCGGCCACTGGACCGAGTGCCGGGTGCACCAGGACGCGGTGGGCAAGGCGATGGAGCGCTTCCAGGAGGAGGAACACCTGGAGGAGAAGCGCCGCGACCAGGCCGAGAGCGACGAGTTCGGTCAGCGCATCGGGTCCCGGCGACGCTGAGGCCGGCCGCGTGTGGCATGAAACTTGGATACCGCTGGTGGAAGACCCGGCGGTCCTGCCGGTGAACCCCGGCGCACGACCGGCGTGACGCGGTCCCTGTCCTGGAACAATCCGATGCAGACATCAGCACTCCCGACAAACCTGCCCTCCCAGCTGCTGCAGGCCCTGGATGACCTCGGCGTCGCGCCACAGGGGCGGGACGGGGCGCCCGGGGGCGATTTCTGGACCCGGCTGGCGGCGCAGCTGGAGCAGCTGGAGGCGGTCGCCGCGGCCCTGCCGGAGGACGTCTCGGTCGAGGATCTGACGCCCCTGCTGGCGGCGGAGCTCGGCGGCGATGGGCTGCCGGAAGACGGCAGCGCGTTGCCGCTTCCACCGGGTCTCGGGCTGGAGTCCGACCTGTTGCAGCCGGATTCGATCGCGGGGGGCGAGGGCACCCATCCCCTCGAGCTGCTGGCGGCGGCCCTGCACGCGGCCGCCGCCGGTCGCCCGGCCGCGGCCGGCGAAGGCACCGGCGACGACCTGGCCGCGCTTCGGGCCCGGCTCGGCGAGATGCTCGCCGGACTGCAGGGTGGGTCCGCGGCGCCGCCCGTGGACGCGCGGCCGGCTGCGGCGGCGCCATTCTCCCTCCTGCCGGGGGTCGTGACCGGCGGTCCGGGCACCGAGACGGCGGCGGGACCGCTGCCCGGATTCTCCGCGCTGTTCGCGGACGCGCGCCTGCCCGATGCCGCGCTTGCCGCGGGGCTGCCGGGTGCCGGCGCCGGCGACGCCGCCTCCATGCGCGGCCTGCTCGAGGCGCGGCTTGCGGATGCCGGACCGCAGGCGGCATCGACCGCGGGGATCACGACCGCCCCGGGCGATGCCGCCACCGGCAGTCAGCCCGGATCGGCCAGCGCCCCCGGCGCCCGGATCTTCCATGTGGATGTGCCGCTCCAGCAGCCCGGCTGGGACCGGGCACTCGGCAACGGGATCCGCTGGATGGTCAACCAGAACCTGCAGGCCGCGGAGCTGAAGCTCAGCCCGCCCCACCTCGGACCGCTGGAGGTCCGCCTGCAGGTGGACGGCGATCGCACGCACCTGAACATCATCGCGCCCCAGGCGACGACGCGCGAGGCGGTGGAGGCGGCGTTGCCGCGGCTGCGCGAGATGTTCGCCGAGAGCGGCCTGAACCTCGGCGACGTGAATGTCAGCGAGGACGGCAGGGAGCGGGGGGGCACCGACGGCAGCCGCGGGCACGGGGCGCAGTTGCCCGGCACAGCGGACGGCAGCGCCGGGGAAGCGGATGCCGGCGCAACCCGGTCCGGGCCCCCGGCTGTCCAGGGTCTGGTCGACTACTACGCCTGATTTCCCCCCTCCCCCGCAAGCGGGGGAGGGGGTCCATCGTCGGGGTGAGGGCCGGCGCATTGCGGTCTGGGGCCGAGGGCGTCGGACCGCTCTTGCGAGGGGGGTCCGTGGGTCGAGTGGCGTCCCGTGCGGTCCCCCGCGGGTGTCGGCAGCAGGGATGCTGCCGTCAAGCCTACAGGGAGGTATTCACGGCGTCCCGCGGGGGCCGCACCGGGACGCTGCGACAGCGCCTGGCCGGCCCGCACGCCCAGCGTGGCCCGCACCGAGTCGCAAATCTTTCCTCCGGTGTCCGGAGGCCTGCCTTCGTGGCAGGAGGCGAGCCTCCTGCAGGGCAAGGCGGCCGCAAGCCGCCGCACTCCATAGGCTTGCGCTTGCATGCCCCGGGGCACTGCAGCGACTCCACGCCACGCGCCGGCATTCCGGCACCCGCCCCGGCCGGCGCCCGTCAAAACCTCGACGGACGGCTTGGATTGATCCGCCATCCATCTGAAAAACAATGCAAATCCTCCTATCCGAGTGACTGGCACGTCATTTGCTCCACCCCTTGCAGCGTAGAAGGGGTGGGAGCGACATGGCGGAAAAAGACGATCTGAACCTGGCCGAGGGCACGGAGGCGGCGCAACCGAAGGGCAGGGCGCTGAAGTGGGTGGTGGTGATCCTGGTGGTGGTTCTGCTGGGCGGCGGCACCGTCGGCGGTGTCCTCTATTTCGCCCTCGGCGGCGACCAGGAGCTGGCCGATCCGGCCGCCGCGGAGACCAAGCGGCCGCTGGTCTACAAGGCCCTCGAGCCGGAGCTGCTCGGCAACATCGAGGGACCGGGGCGCATCCGCTTCGTGCAGGTGGGCGTGGTGATGGCGCTGCGCGATCCGAAGGCGATGGAGGCGGTGGATCAGCACAGCCCGATGATCCGGAACGACCTGATCATGTTGCTCAGCGGCAAGAACTACGAGCAGCTCAACAGCGCGGAGGGCAAGGAGCAGACGCGCCAGGAGATGCTCGAGACGATCCGGGCCGTACTCGAGCGCAGCACCGGGGATCCCGGGGTCGAGTCGATCTACTTCACCTCCTTCGTGATGCAGTGAGGCCGCGATGGCACCCGAAGAACTGCTCTCCCAGGAAGAGATCGACGCCCTGCTAGAGGGCGTCGACAGCGGCGAGGTGGACACCGAGACGGACCTGCAGGCCCGCGACGGAATCGCGCGCCCCTACGACTTCACCAGCAAGGAGCGCATCGTCCGAGGACGGATGCCCACGCTGGAGATGATCAACGAGCGCTTCGCCCGCTTCCTGCGCATCAGCCTCTTCCGGCTGATGCGCCGAAACGCGGAGATCGCGCTGAACGGCGTGCATATGACCAAGTTCTCGGAGTACGTCCACTCCCTGGCCGCGCCGACCAGCCTGAATACCGTGAAGGTCCGCCCGCTGCACGGGACGGCCCTGTTCGTGCTGGACCCGCAGCTGGTCTCGATCCTGGTCGACAACTTCTTCGGCGGCGATGGCCGCTACAGCGCGAAGATCGAGGACCGGGAGTTCACCGCGACCGAGATCCGGGTGATCCGGGTGATGCTGGATCAGGTCTTCACCGACCTGAAGAAGGCGTGGACGCCGGTGACCGAGCTCGATTTCGAGTATGTCAGCTCGGAGGTGAATCCGGAGTACACCGGCATCGTGAGCCCGTCGGAGGTGGTGATGGTGATGAGCTTCCGGGTCGACCTCGATGGCGGCGGCGGCGACCTCCACGTGACCTTCCCCTATTTCATGATCGAACCGATTCGCGAGGTGCTCGACGCCGGCTTCCAGAGCGACCGTCCGGACCAGGACCAGCGCTGGGTCCGCGGCCTGCGCGACGAACTGGACACCGCCGAGGTCGAGGCCGTGGCGCTGCTGACGGAGGCCAGCCTGACGCTGGGGCAGGTGATGCGGCTGAAGGCGGGCGACATCATCCCGGTGGAACTCCCCCGGCAGCACCTGCTGCGCGCGGAGGGCATACCCGTCGCCCGCGGCCGCTTCGGGATCTCCGGCGGCAGGAACGCCATCCAGGTGACCGAGCGCATATCGCGCTCGAACTGACCATTCAGAGGATCACGAGTCATGAGCGACGACAAGAACCAGGACACCGGACAGGAACCGCCGGTCGACGCCTCCGCGTCCCGCAGGGGCCCCCAGGATGACGGCGCCGGTCACACCGGGGCGCGCGCTCCGGAACGCGAGTCCTTCGAGAAGGCGAGCTTCGAATCGCTGGCCGATGAGCCCCCGGTCTCGGGGAAGAGGGACGAAGCGAACCTGGAGGTGGTGCTGGATATCCCGGTGACCCTCTCCGCGGAGATCGGGCGAACCCGAATCGCGATCCGCAGCCTCCTGCAGCTCAACCAGGGATCGATCGTCGAACTGGACCGGCTGGCCGGGGAACCGCTGGACGTGTTCGTGAACGGCACACTGATCGCGCACGGCGAGGTCGTGGTGGTCAACGAGAAGTTCGGCATCCGGCTCACCGACGTGATCAGCCCCGCCGAGCGCGTGAAGAAGCTGAAGTGATGACGGTTCCCGGCAACAGACGGTGGCCCGGCGCCGCGCATCGGCGCCGCGGGGCCCGTGCCGCGGCCGCGGTGGTCGCGGTGCTGCTTCCGGGCACGCTGGCGGCCGAGGCCTCCGGGGGCGCATGGCCGGTCCCCGCCGGCGCCGGAATCGACGCCGCCTATCTGGCGCAGCTGCTGGTGGGGCTGATCGTGGTGATCGCGGCCATCCTGGTCCTGGCCTTCCTGATGCGCCGGGTCGGGGGGGTGCAGTCGCGCCTGGGCAGCGACTTCCGGGTGCTGGGAGGCATCTCCCTGGGCTCGCGCGAGCGCATGGTGCTGGTCCAGGTGGGCGAACGGCAGCTGCTGGTCGGCGTGGCCCCGGGCCGCGTGCAGGCCCTGCACGTGCTGGAGGAGCCGATCCGCGTCGAGGGCCGGGCTGCGCAGGAGGGCGCCGCGCGCTCGGACTCCCCCTTCGCCCGCCGCCTGCGCGCGGCGCTGAACCGGGAGCAGACGCCATGAGGCTCGGCAATTTCGTGCTGCCGGTGCTGCTCCTGCTGGGTGTCTCGATCCAGCCGGCCTGGGGGCAGTCGGGTCTGGAGGTGCTGAACGTGACCACCGGCGCCGAGGGCGAGCAGACCTACTCGGTCACGCTGCAGATCCTGATCCTGATGACCCTGCTCAGCCTGCTGCCGGCCGGTCTGATCATGCTGACCTCGTTCACCCGGATCATCATCGTGCTGGCCCTGCTGCGCCAGGGCCTCGGGACCCAGCAGACCCCCTCCAACCAGGTCCTGATCGGACTGGCGCTGTTCCTGACCCTGTTCGTGATGACGCCGGTCTTCGACCGGGTCCACTCGGCCGCGGTGGAACCCTACATGCAGGAGCAGCTGGGTCCGGAACAGGCGGTGGTCGAGGCGAGCGGTCCGATCCGCGAATTCATGCTGGCCCAGACCCGCGAGAACGACCTCGCGATGTTCGCCCGCATCAGCGGACGCGACGGTTTCGAGTCTCCGGACGACGTGCCCTTCACGCTGCTGATCGCGTCCTTCGTGACCAGTGAGCTGAAGACCGCCTTCCAGATCGGCTTCCTGATCCTGATCCCGTTTCTGATCATCGATCTCGTGGTGGCCGGCGTACTGATGTCGATGGGCATGGTGATGCTCTCGCCGCTGATCATCTCGCTGCCCTTCAAGGTGATGCTCTTCGTGCTGGTGGACGGGTGGGCGCTGATCATGGGCACCCTCGCCTCCAGTTTCTTCACATGAACCCCGCCGCGGCATTCGCGCCGGCGGCAGCCGTTGCCAGGAGGTGACCCGATCATGACCCCCGAGACCGTCGTCGAGATCGGACGCGAGGCACTGCTGGTGATGGTGCTGCTGAGCGCGCCGGTGCTGCTGACCGCGCTGGCGGTCGGGCTGGCGATCGGCATGATCCAGGCCGCCACCCAGATCCAGGAGATGACCCTGTCGTTCATCCCGAAGCTGCTGGGGATGTTCGTGGCGCTGGCGCTTGCCGGCAACTGGATGCTGGGCCTGGTCGTCGACTACACGCTGCGCCTGTACGAGGCGATCCCCGGAATGATCGGCTAGACGGGCACCCGGGAGACCGCGAGGATGCACTTCACCACCGCCGAGATCACCGCCTGGGTCGGGTCGCTCCTGTGGCCCTTCCTGCGGATTGGCGCGATGCTGATCGCCGCGCCGCTGTTCGGCGCGCGCATGGTGACGGTGCGGATCCGGCTCGCCTTCGCCCTGCTGCTCGCGCTGATCGTGGCGCCGCTGATCCCGTTGCCGCCGGCGGTGGAGCCCCTGAGTCTCGCCGGGCTGGTGATCAGCGTGCAGCAGATCCTGATCGGCCTGACCATCGGCTTCGTGCTGCAGATGGTCTTCAGCGCGATGACGCAGGCCGGCGAGACCATCGCGCTGTCCATGGGCCTCGGCTTCGCGTCGATGATGGACCCGCAGCAGGGCGTGCAGGTCCCCGTGGTCTCCAGCTATTTCGTGATCATGTCGACGCTGATCTTTCTCGCGCTGAACGGTCACGTGGCGCTGATCGAACTGACCCTGATGAGCTTCCACAGCATGCCCATCGCGGTCGACGGGATCGTGCGGGCGGATCTCTGGGCCCTGGTGAGCTGGGGCAGCACCATGTTCGTCTACGGGCTGCTGGTGGCCCTGCCTGCGGTGGCCGCCATGCTGCTGGTGAACCTTGCCATGGGCGTGGTCACGCGCGCGGCGCCGCAGCTGAACATCTTCGCGGTGGGTTTCCCGATGATGATCCTGCTCGGCTTCGTGCTGCTGTTGCTCACGCTGCCGGTACTGGTGCCGCAGTTCACCGAACTCCTCGCCGACGGCTTCACGCTGATCGGTCAGACCACCGGGCGCTAGGCGATGGCCGAGAACGACACCTCCCAGGAGAAGACCGAACAACCGACCCCGAAGCGGTTGCGCGAGGCCCAGGAGAAGGGGCAGGTCGCGAACTCGCGCGAGCTGAACACCACCCTGGTGCTGCTCGCGGGTGCCGGGGGTCTGCTGCTGATGGGCGGACCCATCTTCGCGGGTCTGCAGGAGATCCTGCGGCGCAGCTGGACATTGGAACGCGAGCTGCTGTTCGATCCCGGCGCGCTGCACACGATGCTGCAGATGCGCATCACCGAGGGGCTCGTGATGCTCCTGCCGCTGTTCCTGGTGCTGATGATCGCCGCCGTGCTCGGCCCGGTCGCACTGGGCGGCGGCCGGTTCTCGGCCAAGGCGGCGGCGCCGAAGTGGAGCAAGCTGAACCCGGGCTCGGGCCTGAAGCGCATCTTCTCGCTGCAGGGGCTGATGGAGTTCGGCAAGACACTGGTCAAGTTCGTGCTGATCGCGGCAATCTCCGGCGCGCTGCTGTGGCAGCTCTCGGACTCGCTGATCGGACTCGGGCACCAGCCGCTGGAGCGCGGGCTGATGCACGCGGGCTACATGATCGGCTGGACCTTCCTGACCCTGTCCGCGACCCTGATCCTGGTCGCGCTGGTGGACGTGCCCTTCCAGCTCTGGAACCACCACAAGGAGCTGCGCATGACCAAGCAGCAGGTCAAGGACGAATTCAAGGAGACCGAGGGCAAGCCCGAGGTCAAGAGCCGGATCCGGCAGACCCAGCAGGAGATGGCGTCGCGGCGCATGATGGCCGAGGTGCCGAAGGCGGACGTGGTGGTCACCAACCCGACGCACTACGCGGTGGCGCTGCGCTACGACCAGGAGGGCATGCGGGCGCCGCGGGTCGTGGCCAAGGGCGCGGACCTGGTGGCGGCCGAGATCCGCGAACGGGCCCGTGCGGCGGGGGTGCCGCTGTTCTCGGCGCCGCCGCTGGCCCGGGCCCTGTACTTCAGCACCCGCGTGGACCAGGAGATTCCGGCGGGGCTGTACGTCGCGGTGGCCCACGTGCTGGCCTACGTCTACCAGCTGCGGACCGCCGGCCAGGCGGGCGCGCGCCAGCCCGAACCGCCGACCGACCTTCCCGTGCCCGACGAGCTGCAGCGGCGCGCGCGCCCGCCAGAGGACTGATCGATGAACGCCTTCGCGAACGCCCTTCGACACGTCGGCAAGGCCGGCATGGTCACGCCGCTGCTGCTGATGGCGCTGCTCACCATGCTGGTGATCCCGCTGCCGCCGCTGGCGCTCGACGTGCTGTTCACCTTCAACATCGCGCTGTCCCTGGTGGTGATCCTGGTCGCGGTGTACACCCCGCGTCCGCTCGAGTTCGCGGTGTTTCCCACCGTGCTGCTGGTGGCCACGCTGCTGCGCCTGGCGCTGAACGTCGCCTCCACGCGGGTGATCCTGCTGAACGGGCACACCGGGACCGAGGCGGCGGGCAACGTGATCCAGGCCTTCGGCGACTTCGTGGTGGGCGGCAATTACGCGGTCGGCCTGGTGGTGTTCCTGATCCTGGTGATCATCAACTTCGTGGTGGTGACCAAGGGCGCCGGGCGGGTGTCCGAGGTCAGTGCGCGCTTCACCCTGGACGCGATGCCCGGGAAGCAGATGGCCATCGACGCGGATCTGAACTCGGGCCTGATCTCGCAGGACGAGGCGCGCCGGCGCCGCGACGAGGTGGCGCAGGAGGCGGACTTCTACGGTTCGATGGACGGTGCGAGCAAGTTCGTGCGCGGCGACGCGATCGCCGGCATCCTGATCCTCGCGATCAACGTGATCGGCGGTCTGGTGATCGGCACCATGCAGCACGCGATGGCCCTGGAGGACGCGGCGACGAACTACGTGCTGCTGACCATCGGCGACGGACTGGTGGCGCAGATCCCGTCGCTGCTGCTGTCCTCGGCCACCGCGATCATCGTCACCCGCGTCTCCGCCTCCCAGGACATGGGCCGGCAGGTCTTCCAGCAGATGTTCGAGACCCCGAAGGCGATGTATGTCGCCGCGGGCGTGGTCGGTTCCCTCGGCCTGGTGCCGGGGATGCCGAACATGGTCTTCGTCTCGCTCGCCGGCCTGATGGCCTCGAGCGCCTACCTCACCGCCCAGCGCCGGGCCGCGGAGGCGGCGGACCTGGAGCCGGTGGTGACCTCCGGCCCGACCTCGAGCCCCGAGCTGCGCGACCTGTCGTGGGAGGACGTGCCCCCGGTCGACCTGGTCGGCCTGGAGGTCGGCTATCGGCTGATCCCGCTGGTGGACCGCAGCCAGGGCGGACAGCTGATGGGGCGCATCAAGGGCGTAAGACGCAAGCTCTCCCAGGAACTGGGCTTCCTGATCCAGCCGGTGCACATCCGCGACGACCTGGATCTCGGCCCGAACCACTACCGCGTCACGCTGACCGGCGTGACCGTCGGCGAGGGAGAGGTCTTCCCGGATCAGGAACTGGCGATCAATCCCGGACGCGTCTTCGGCGAGATCCAGGGAACGGCGACGAAGGATCCGACCTTCGGACTGGAGGCGGTCTGGATCGATCCCGCGCTGCGCGAGCAGGCGCAGGGCCTCGGTTACACGGTCGTCGACGCCGGTACGGTCGTGGCCACGCACCTGTCGCAGGTGCTCAAGGAACACGCGCAGAAGCTCCTGGGCCACGAGGAGGTCCAGCACATGCTGGACGCGCTGGCGCGGCAGTCGCCGAAGCTGGTGGAGAACCTGGTGCCGAAGACCATCGGTCTGGGCGTGGTGCTGCGCGTGATGCAGAACCTGCTGGAGGAGCAGGTCTCTATCCGGGACACCCGGACCATCGCCGAAACCTTGGCGGAACACGGCGCCAAGAGTCAGGATCCCGGCGTTCTGACCGCCGCCGTCCGGGTCTCGCTGTCGCCCGCGATCGTGCAGAACATCGCGGGGACCGCGTCGGAGCTGCCGCTGATCGCGCTCGACCCGTCACTGGAACAGATCTTGCAGAAATCCGCTCAGGCGGCCGGCGGCAGCGGCCCGGGCATCGAACCCGGACTCGCCGAGCGGCTCCAGAAGTCCATCGCCGAGGCCGCCCAGCGGCAGGAGATGGCGGGAGAGCCCACCGTGGTGGTGGTCTCTCCGGACATCCGGGTCTGGGTGTCGCGCTGGCTGAGATCGGCCGTGAGAGGGCTGCATGTGCTGGCCTACACGGAGATCCCGGACACCAGGCGGATCCGCGTGGTGGCCACGGTGGGACGGGAAGAACGCAAGTAGGGGGGCGACGATGAACGGAACCGAGATTGCGACTGGATGGCGGCAGGGCTGCCGCGGCACGGCAATGCGGTCCCGCTACGGTGCCGGCCGGTCGCGGCGGGCCGCGGTCGACGCAGCCGCCACTGAGTATCCGGAATCATGAAGATCCGGCGCTTTTTCGCACCGGACATGCGCCAGGCGATCCGGCTGGTGCGGGACGAGCAGGGACCCGAGGCGGTGATCCTCTCCAGCCGCCGGGTGGAGAGCGGGGTCGAACTCGTGACTGCGGTGGACTACGACGAGTCCGCCTTCAGCGCCGCCGAGCCCGCCGGGAGCCATCCGCTCGATTCGGTCTGCGAGCCGGATCCCGGGCGGCTGCCGGAACCCGACGCCGAGCCATCGCCGGAGGGCCCGGCGGACGTCTCGGCGGACGTCTCGGCGGCCGGGGACGTGGAGATGCTGGAGCCACTCAGGGTGCGCGAGGCGCCGCCTCCGGCGCCGCGGGCGACGCTGGAGCGCCCGGAGCGGGAACCGGCACGCAGCGAGAGCCCCACGCTGGCGGCGATGCAGCGCGAGATCGAACACCTGCGCTCGATGCTGGAGGGTCAGCTGGCCAGCCTCGGCTGGAACGACCTCCGCCGGCGCGAGCCCGGACGCGCCCGGATCATCCGCCGCCTGGAACGGCTGGGTATCGAGGAGGGGCTGGCCCGGGCGGTCGCCGCGGACGTCTCCGACACGGAAGCCGGAGACGCCGCCTGGCGCGAGGCGCTGGACCGCCTCGCGGGGCGGATCCGGGTCGCGCCCGAGACGTCGCTGGAGGGCGAGGGTATCATCGCGCTGGTCGGGCCGAATGGCGTGGGCAAGACCACCACCGTCGCGAAACTGGCGGCACGTGAGGTGCGGCGGCACGGGGCCGGGTCCGTGGCCCTGGTGACCACCGATGCCTACCGGATCGGGGCCCACCGCCAGCTGCAGACCTTCGGCCAGATACTGGACGTGCCGGTGTTCCTGGCACAGACGGGTCAGGAGCTCGGGGACGTGCTGATGGGGCTGGGGGACAAGCGTCGGGTGTTCGTCGATACTGCCGGCATGGGCCAGCGCGACCTGCGGATCGCCGAGGAGCTGGCCGGACTGGCGGCGCTGCCGAGTCTGCGCAGCCTGCTGGTGGTCGCGGCCACCACGCAGCAGCAGGTGCTGCGGGAGACCTTCCGCTCCTTCGACTGCCTGCGTCCGGCCGGTGCGGTGGTCACCCGGCTGGACGAGGCGGCAAGCCTCGGACCCCTGCTCTCGGCCCTGTGTGCCGCCGACCTGCCGCTGATGTACCTGAGCGGCGGGCAGCGGGTGCCCGAGGATCTGCAGCCGGCGAGGGCGGCGCGGCTGGTCGGCCGCGCGGTCGCACTGGCATCCGAAACCCCCGAGGAGCGCGTGCCGGGTGACCCGCGTGTCCTCCACAACCCGGATTCTGACAACCATGTATCAGCGTGAAGACCAGGCCGCCGGCCTGCGGCAGATGAGCGCCACGTCTCCGGTCCGGGTGATCGCCGTGGCCAGCGGGAAGGGCGGGGTCGGCAAGACCAACGTGTCGGTCAACCTGTCCGTGGCGATGGCGCAGGCGGGGCGGCGGGTGATGCTGATGGACGCCGATCTCGGACTCGCCAACGTGGACGTGCTGCTCGGGCTGCAGCCGCGGCGCAATCTCTCGCACGTGCTGGCCGGGGACGCCGATCTCGACGAGATCCTGGTGGACGGGCCGGCCGGGATTGCCATCGTCCCGGCCGCCTCCGGCGTCGCGCGCATGGCGGACCTGGATCCCGCCGAGCATGTGGGCCTGATCCGCGCCTTCAGCGAGATGACGCGGCCGCTGGACGTGCTGGTCGTGGACACCGCGGCGGGTCTGCACGACAGCGTGACCAGCTTCTGCCGGGCGGTTCAGGAGGTGCTGGTGGTCGTGTGTGACGAACCCGCCTCCATCACCGACGCCTATGCCCTGATCAAGGTCCTGAGCCGGGACCACGGCATCGCGCGCATCCGGGTGCTGGCGAACATGGTCCGGGGCCCGGAGGAAGGACGGGCGCTGTTCCGCAAGCTGACCGCGGTCTGCGACCGGTTCCTCGACGTGATCCTCGACCACGCGGGTTCGATCCCGCACGACGAATCCCTGCGCAAGTCGGTGCAGCGCCAGAAGGCGGTCGCCGAGGTCTATCCCGGCAGCCCCTCGGCCCGGGCATTCAAGGAACTGGCGCGCAAGGCCGACACATGGCCTGTACCGTCGGGCAGCAGTGGCAAGATCGAGTTCTTCGTGGAGCGGCTGGTGGGTTCCGGTTCCTTTGATCCGGACCAGTCGTCGGTCGCGGGCTGACCATGTACCCGACCGAGAACATGGATCGCAATGCCCTGGTGGATCGGCACGTCCCGCTGGTCAAGCGGATCGCCTACCACCTGATGGGACGGCTGCCGGCGGACGTGCAGGTCGACGACCTGATCCAGGCGGGGGTGGTTGGACTGCTCGAGGCGGCGCGTCACTACGACGCCGGCCAGGGCGCCAGCTTCGAGACCTATGCCGGCATCCGCATTCGCGGCGCGATGCTGGACGAGGTCAGGCGCTCCGACTGGACGCCGCGCTCGGTGCACCGCAACGCGCGGCGGGTGAGCGAGGCGGTGCGGCTGGTGGAAAACCGCGAGGGCCGCGAGGCGCAGCCGCACGAGGTGGCCGAGGAACTGGGTGTGGGGATCGAAGAATATCAGCGCATGGTCAGCGATTCGGTGTCGAGCCGGGTGCTGAGCTTCGAGGACATCTTCGAGCCGGAGTCGGAGGGCGAGAACCGCCTGCGCGGCAGTGAGCCGGATCCGCTGGAGCGCTTGCAGGACGCGGACTTCCGGGAGGGGCTGGCCCGCGAGGTGGACCGGTTGCCGGAGCGGGAGAAGCTGGTGATGTCGCTGTACTACGACGACGAACTGAATCTGCGCGAGATCGGCGAGGTCCTGGGCGTCACCGAGTCGCGCGTCTGCCAGCTGCACGGCCAGGCGCTGACGCGGCTGCGGGCGCGGATGAGCGAATGGACCGGGGTCGGACCGGGCCTGCCGCAACGCGCGGGCAGACGACCGCAGCGCGAGGGCAGGAGGTGATCCGTGCGTGACCGGGACTTCGCGTCGGGCCGCCCGCGCCGGCCGGATCGGCCGGATTGGCCGGATGGGCATCCGCAATGGACATCCTGAGCGCCATTGGCCTGCTGCTGGCGCTGGTCGCCATCATCGGGGGCAGCATCGCCAAGGGGAGCGGCGTCGGCGCGCTGTGGAACGGGGCCGCCTTCGTCATCGTCGTGGTCGGGACCTTCGGCGCGGCACTGCTCCAGGCCAAGCTCCCGGTGTTCCTGCACGCGATGCGCCTGTTGCCCTGGATCTTTACCGCCCCGCGGATCGACTCGGAAGAGGCCATTCAGAAGATCGTCAGCTGGAGCCAGATCGCCCGCAAGGAGGGCCTGCTGGGCCTCGAGGCGCAGGCGGAACAGGAACCGGACCCGTTCTCCAGCAAGGGGCTCCAGCTGCTGGTGGACGGCACCGAGCCGGACACGATCCGGAACATCCTCGACGTGGAGCTCGGAACGCGGGAGCACTTCGACCTGCAGGGGGCGAAGGTCTTCGAGAGCATGGGCATCTACGCGCCGACGCTCGGCATCATCGGGGCCGTGATGGGCCTGATGGCGGTGATGCAGAACCTGGCCGAACCCGACAAGCTGGGCCCCGGTATCGCGGCCGCCTTCGTCGCCACCATCTACGGGATCGCGTCCGCCAACCTGTTCTTCCTGCCCGTCTGCAACAAGCTGAAGGCGACGATCCAGGACCAGACGGCCTACCGCGAGATGATCATCGACGGGATCACGTCGATTGCGGAGGGCGAGAATCCGCGCAACATCGAGACCAAGCTGAGGGGCTACATCAGTTGACCCGTACCGGGCGCGCCACGTCATCGGGGACGCGCAGCGGCATGGGGCCAGCCTGAGGAATCATGGCCAGACGAAGAAAGAAGGGCGAGGATCATGTGAACCACGAGGCATGGGCGATCCCGTACGGTGACCTGATCACCCTGCTGCTCGCCTTCTTCGTGGTGATGTATGCGCTGTCGTCGGTGAACGAGGGCAAGTTCCGCGTGCTCGCCGAGTCCCTGCAGGCGGCGTTCCGCGGGGCACCCATGGCGCCCGAACCGATCCAGGTCGGACGGCCCGCGCGGGGCCTGGACCCGTCCGTGCTGGGTCAGCCCGGCGGACTCCCGACCCTGGGCCTGGCGGCCCCGCAAGCGCTGGCGGATCATTTCGGTGACTCCCCGGACGGGGACCTGGGGGCCGGCGATGACGACGCGCCGGCGCTTCTGGAGGCGGAGCGCGGACTGCGGGAGATGGCCGACCAGATCCAGCGGGCCATGACGCCCCTGATCGAGGAGGACCTGATCCGGATCCGGCGCGAGCGGTTCTGGGTCGAGGTCGAGATCAACACCAGCCTGCTGTTCGACAGCGGCAGCGCGCAGATCTTTCCGGAGGCCAGGCCGATCCTCGAGGAAGTGGGGGAAATCCTTCGGGATCTTCCGGTACGGGTGCACGTCGAGGGCTTCACCGACGACGTGCCGATCAGTACGCCGGCCTTTCCGTCCAACTGGGAGCTCTCCGCCGGCAGGGCCGCCAGCGTGCTGCGCCTGCTGGCCGACCACGGCCTCGATCCGGTGCGCATGGCGGCGATCGGCTTCGGTGAGCACCGTCCCATCGCCGACAACGGGACCCCGGAGGGCAGGCAGCAGAACCGGCGGGTGGTCATTGTCGTGCTGGCGGACGAGCGGCCGCGGGCACAAACGGCATCATCACCGAAGAGCCTGCACGACGATCTCGATCGCAGGCCCGGGCCGTCCGACCCATCCGGGGGCGAGGCGACCAGCACAGACCCGGGGGCAGGAGCGCAACCATGACAGCGGAATTCGACCCGGTGCGCCCGGTGCACCCCGCGTGGCCCGGCCGGCGCGTGCCCGGGAAAGGGGACGAGCGCAAGCGCCGCCCCGACGCGGATCAGGAGGGGGAATCCGGCAACGGGGACGCCGGCGGCAGCGAGCCGGGCGATCGCGATGACCGCACCGACAACCCGCCAAGCCCTGACGGGACCGGCCGCCACGTGGACGACTACGCATGACCGCGACGACCGTCCTTGCGGTGGCTGCGGCACTGATCGTCGCGGCGGCCTTCGGCCTCGCCCTGTGGTCGGCGATGGAGGTGCGGCGCCTGCAGCGCCGGCAGATGATCCAGGAGACCGCGCTGCTGTCGCTGAAGGGAGCCCTCAGCGCGGTCTGCTCGGACGAACTCGCGGTCGATCAGCGCCAGGCAGAGCTCGAACGGCGCATGCGCCAGCTGACCGAGCAGCAGGAACAGATGCTGAGCCGTGATGCGGAACAGGGCCCCTACCGCCACGCGGTGCGCCTCGCCGCGCAGGGTGCAGGCTGCGAGGAGATCATGAAGAACTGCGGCGTGAGTCGCGGCGAGGCGGAGCTGCTGCGCTCGCTGCACGGGCCTCAGGATGGCACCCGGGACTGACGGGTCCGCCTCATCCCGGTTGCGGACCGCGCGCCCGGCCGATGGACACAGGCTGCGGCAGTGCCACGGCGGGCGGCGGATGATCATGCACCGGAACGCGCAGGCGCGGTCCCGGGAGCGCTATGCTGGACAGGAACCTGCGTCCCTGCCGGACCTTCGCGGACCGGCGCCGTCATCAGGAGCGAGCCTCGATGAGATACCTTCTGCATACCCTGGTGCTGTCCCTGATGCTGGGCCTCGCCGCTGTACAGGCGCAGCCGCGGGCCTCGATCGAGGTGATCGACCTGCAGCATCGCAGCGCCGACGAGATCATTCCGCTGATCGAGCCCCTGCTGGGTCCGGAGGATGCGCTGACCGGAACGGGGATGCGGCTGATCCTGCGCAGCGGTCCGGAGACCCTGGCGCAGGTGCGGCAGGTCCTGGAATCGGTGGACGCCGCGCCCGCGAATCTGCTGATCAGCGTGCGGCGCGGGGCGCTCGGCGGGGCGCTTGAGCAGGAGGCCCAGGTGCAGGGGCGCGTTGGCCGCGTGATCATCGGCGACGGCTCCGGAACCCGGATCATCAGCCGCCGGACCACGGAACGCGATGCGTCGGTCCAGACGCTGCGGGTGCTGGAGGGGCAGACCGCGCTGATCCGCGCAGGCGAGTCGGTGCCCCGCGTGCAGCAGGGGCCGGTGGTGCTGCCCGGGGGCGGGCTGGTCGGCCCCGAAATCGAGTATCGCGAACTCGAGCGCGGGTTCCTCGTGCGGCCGAGCATCGCGGGTGGCGACCGGGTTCGCCTCGAGATCCAGCAGGTGCACGAAAGGGACGCCCGTGGTGGCGGCGGGCGGACCGAGTTCCAGCAGGTGGACACCGTGCTGTCCGGCCGACTCGGTGAGTGGATTCCGATCGCCGCCGCCGGGGAGCGCCGGGATCTCTCCGGACAGCGCATCCTCGGGACCCGTCGCGAGCAGGGCGACGGCGAGCTCGACATCCATGTGCGCGTGGACCGCACCCCGTGAGCGCGCGCCCCGGGTGGGGCCGGCTGGTCTCGACACTGATCCTGGTGACGCTGGGGTCACCTGCACCGGTGCTCGCCGGCGATGTGGTACTGCTGGGCGTCTTCCCGGACCGGGCACTGGTCGCCATCGACGGGCAGCGGGTGGTGCTGGTCGCCGGCCAGGAGGGACGGGAGGACGTCCGGCTGTTGTCGACCAATACGCTCGAGCGGCGTGCCTGGCTCCGGATCGATGGCCAGCGCCGCGAGCTGACCGTCGCGGGGCGCGCCGGGGAACTCCCGGAAGATCCCGCACCGGCGGCCACCCGCATTCACCGGGACGGGTCCGGGGCCTTCTCCGTCTCCGGCAGCATCGGCGGCCACGCCGTGCGGTTCCGGGTGGATCCGGGCGCGGCGGTCACCCTGCTGAACGCGGCAGAGGCCGAGCGCGTGGGTGTGGCCCCGGGGCAGGGTCAGCTGATCACGTTGCGGACCGACCGCGGACGCGCCTTCGGCCAGCGCGTGATCCTGCCGTCTGTGCGCATCGGCGGTATCGCCCTGGATCGCGTGGAGGCCGTGATCCTGCAGGGTGACCGGCCGCGGTTGCCGGTTCTCGGGATGAGCTTCCTGGAGCGCGTGCAGGTGCGGGAAGAGCAGGGAACCCTGCTGTTGCGGGGTCCGGGACGCTGAGCGGGGACCGTCTGCCGTTGCGCGGGTGACGTGACCGGGTGCCGCGACGATCAGGCCGGGTCCATCGACTGCTGGACCGATCGGAAGGTCCGGATCCACGGCTCGTTGCGTCGCACCTGGACCGGCAACTGCGCGGCTGCAGCCCGGGCGCTGGTGAGGTCCGGGTATTGCCCGGTCACCAGCGCGTACCAGTCCTGTTCGCCCCGGCGCGTGCGGAACCACGCGACCTCCGTCTCGATCGCCATCCTGCGGGCGAACCGTTGCAGCGCCTCCAGGTCGGCACCCGCGATGACCTGGATCGTGAACTGTTCCGGGGGGCGTTGCCGCACCCATTCCGGGCCGAGCGGGCCCGCGGCCGGCTCGGGCGGTGCGGGCTCTGCCGCCGTCTGCGTGGGCTCCGCGCGGCCCGGCACCGCGTCCTCCGCGATCTCGGGCGGGGCATCCCCCGCAGTCGGCTCCGGAGGTGACGGTTCCGCGTCCGGCCGCCCCGCCTCGGACCCCTCGACCCCGGACAGAGCGAGAGCCGGTTCGTCGCCGGGACCCGCACCCGCCTCCGCGGCCGGCGAGGCGCCCGTGCTGGCGGAAGGGTCCTCCAGCGGCTGGGCATCGGCAATGCCGGCTGCCGGTTCCGTCCCCGGCGCCACGGCGTCATCCGTCTCCGGCAATGGCGCCAGGTCCGCGCCTGCCTCGCCCGGCGGTACCGGTTCGGGCAGCGGGCGCTGCCAGGGCAGCCCCTCGGGCACGAAGGCCACGGTGGGGAGCGGGGTCTCCGGCACCGGCTGCCGGGTGGGTGTCACGGCTGCAGCGGGTGGCATCTCCCGGGACGCGGGTAGGTCCGGGGCCGGCAGCGGAGTTGGTTCAGGCACGGTCTGTACCGGGTCCCTCGCTTCTCCGGGTCGTTCTTCGTCGGGGTGCGCGCTCCGGTCGCCGGCCAGGAAGAAGAGGCTCGCGACCAGCGCGCCGATCAGCACGCCCATCGCGCCCGCGGCGGCCGGAGCGACCCAGTGCGGCCCGCCCGCAAGGGAGCCGGCGTAGGCATCCGTCCGCCGTGCCGGGGTTTCCGCGGATGGCTCGGAGGCCAGTTCCTGCAGATGGCGGTTCGCGACCGGATTGATTCTGCCGGGAAGGCCCGCGCTCTCCTGCTGTATGGTCTCGGCCACCGCTCCGGAGAGCAGGTCCGGATCCGGTGCCCCGGCGGCCTGAAGGCGATGCCTGAGGTACGCCTCCGTCTGCGATCCCGTCAGCGGGCGGAGGCGGATGACCGCATGGCGCTCGGCCGGCACGTCATCGCCGTAGGCGGCATTCACCAGGCCATTCAGCACCGGCTCGCCGGCGAGGACGATTCCCATGGTGTTGCCGCTGTGCCGGTTCACCTCGCGGCGCAGACGCAGCAGTGCGCCGAGCACCGCGGGCGTCAGCAGATGGGCGTCGTCGATGACGAGTACCGGCCGCTGTGTGCCCCGGGCGGTGGACAGCAGGATCCTGGCGAGCGAACTGCCCTCCGGTGCCGGATCGGCTGCCTCTTCCTCCGTCGCGCCCGGCGCCCGTTGCGCTGTCGCCGGGCCCCACTGCTGCCGGATCGCATGCGCGATGGCCTCGAAGCTGGCTCCGGTCCGGCCCTTGAATGCGCAGAAGGACAGGGCCGCCGCTCCGCGGGAAAGGAGCTGGATCAGCTGGGTGCTCTTCCCGACGCCGGCCTCTCCGACCAGCAGCAGCGGCTTGTTGTCGGTCTGCAGCCGCTGCAGCAGCACCCCCACCGGCATGTCGAGGGAGGGGTCGCAATAGACGAAGCCCTCGGTGGTCCTGTCGGCGAAGGGCTGGGTCCTGAGCCCGAGGCGGCGCAGCGTCGCCGCATCGAGTCCCGCCGTATCCGGAGCCGGTGTGGAGGGCTGGGTCATCTGTCAGGCAGCGTCGACGCCGATCCGGTCGCGCCCGCTGCCCTTGGCCTCGTACAGGGCCCGATCCGCGGCGCGCACCAGTTCCAGCGCGCTGCCGACCCGGCGCTCTCCGTCCATATGGCTGGCAAGGCCAATCGACACGGTGATCCCGAACCTGGCGCCGCCGGTTCCCTGGAATCGCTGTTCCAGCACGGCCTCGCGCAGGCGCTCGAAGACGCCGCGCGCCTGCTCGATGCCGGTGCCTGGCAGGATCGCGACGAACTCGTCCCCACCGTAGCGCATGATGAAGTCGCGCTTGCGCAGGTGCGACTCGAGCACATGGGCCGTGGTGGACAGGACCGCGTCGCCGGCCAGATGGCCGTGAGTATCGTTGACCATCTTGAAGTGATCCACGTCCATGAAGGCGATGGTCATCGGCCAGCCGTTCTCGCCGGCGAGCATGAACTCCGTCTCGAGCACCTCGTCGAAGCGCCGGCGATTCTCGAGTCCGGTCAACGCGTCGCGGTTCGCCGATTCCCGGAGATGCCGCGTGGTGTGTTCCATCTCCTGAAACTGCTGCTGCTGGACCTCCATCTGCTGGATCAGCTGCAGGTTGCGCGCGACCAGGATTTCCCGTGCCTGGTCGGTCACGCCGGCCGCCTGGCGCGCGGAGATGATATCCGTCTCATAGAGGGTCGCGACCTCCGGCAGGACCTGCGAGACCTGCGCAATCAGGTCCTGCAGGGCCTCGCCGTCGAGTCCGAGCAGGCCCGACCCGGCCTGCGCCAGACGGTCGGTGGCGGCCTCGCGATCCTCCGCGAGGAACAGGTCCGCGATCCTGCCGGCAACGGCCACGCACTTCACGAAGTCCCGGTGGTCGTCCGGGATGGGGGCGCCAACGGGGTCGTGTGCGGCGAATGCGATCGATGCCATGCGCTCCGGCAGCCTCCAGTGCCGCATCAGCCAGGTGCCGGCCTCCCCGTGATCGGATCCAAGCTGCTCCCGTTCCAGCTGGAGCAGGCCGTCGTGGTCCCGGGATTGTGCCAGCAGCGCGCGGTAATCCTCCGGCATCGCGGCATCCAGGGCCAGGACGCCGATATCCTGCAGCAGTGCCGCCAGGAAGGCCTCCTCCTGTTCGGGCAGATTGCGCAGTTCACTGATCAGGCGCGCGGCGGTCGCGGATATGAAGGCCCGCCGCCAGTAGCGGCTGATGCCCCGGTGCGAGTAGGCATCGCCGTTCAGCAGCTCGCCGAGCGAGAAACTCAGGGCGAGACTCATCGTCGCGTTCAGCCCGATCACGACCATCGCCTGGCGTAGATTGTCGCTGCGGCGCCGGCCGCCGTAGAGGGCGGAGTTGCTGGCGCGAAGCACCCGGCTCGCGAGGGCCGGGTCCTTCGCGAGCAGCCGGGCCAGTGCAGTCAGGTCGACGTTGGGATCGCGACCGAGTTCGACGATCCGGATCGCGATCGCCGGCGGCGTCGGCAGATTCGGGCAAAACTGCAAGGCATCGCGGATCCTGGGCTTCATTTGGACTCGTCCATTGCTTCGGCGCAACCGGCCTTCCGGCAAGTGATGGGGGACCAGTTTCCGAAAAACGAGCGGCGCACGCGGCCATTCTGTCCGGCTAAAATACTGGCGAAGGAATGACAGGGTCAACCAGTGTTTGCGGGTTGTTACTGATTTTACTTCGACACCATGGCCGCGGGCCGTGTAGCGCAGGCAAGTCGGGTGGCGGGGGCAACCGGCAGGGCGGAAGGGGGGCGGAGCCGCGCGTTCATTCACCCGAGAGGTGAAGAATGATCTGTCGCCGACCGGGCGCGCGCCGGTGTTCGAACAGGAAGATGCCCTGCCAGGTCCCCAGCGCCGGCCGCCCGTCGACCACGGGTATGCAGAGCTGTGTCTGGGTCAGGGCGCTGCGCAGGTGGGCCGGCATGTCATCGAGGCCCTCCGACTGGTGCCGGTAGGCGGTGGGCGATTCCGGCGCCAGCCGCTCGAAGAAATCCTCGAGGTCCGCGCTGACATCGGGGTCCGCGTTCTCCTGGATCAGCAGACTGGCGGAGGTGTGCTGCACGAAGAGGGTCAGCAGGCCGAGGTGGATTCCCGTCTGGCGCACCCAGTCGGACACCTCCCGGGTGCACTCGTGCAGGCCCTTGCCGGAGGCCCTGACCGTGAGCGTGTGCGTCGCCTGTCGCATGATGATGCCTCGTTGTGGATCCTTTCCGCCGGCGGGCGGTCCGACCCGCGACCCCCCGCTCCGTGAACGCAGGGTAATGGCAAGGCGCACCGCCTGTCAGGCCCGGCCCTCGCGGGGCACGCTTCGGGGGCATGCCTCCGGGGTGGGCTCTTGATATGATGCCCGACTGATCAAATTTCTGTATCGCCGCCGGAGAGACCATGCTGCAATCGATTCGTGACAAGGCGAGCGGCTGGCTCGCCTACGTCATCATTGGCCTGATCGCCATCCCCTTCGCGCTCTGGGGACTGGGCGAGTACTTTGGCGGTGCCGGCCCCCTGGTGGCGGCGGAGGTGAATGGGCAGGAGATACCGGTTCGCCTCGTGCATCAGGAGACCCGGGCCCAGCGCGACCAGATCGCGAACATGTTCGGCGGCGAGATCCCCGCCGACGTGTTCGACGAGCGTGCGATTCGCGAGGCGGCCCTCGAGGCGCTGATCGAGCGGGAACTGCTTCGCCAGGCCGCGGAGGATGCCGGCTTCCGCGCCTCCAGCCGCGGCGTGGTGCGGGAGATCCAGGCGATTCCCGCCTTCCGCGAGAACGGGAGCTTCAGCCCGGAACGCTATCGCACCGTGCTCGAGGCGCAGCGCATCGCGCCGGGGGACTTCGAGCGCGACCTCGCGCAGTCCATCGTGCTGGCGCAGATCCGGCAATCGGTGCAGGCCAGCGGGGATCCGCCGATGACTCGCGCCGAGGAGTTCGACCGTCTGCGCAACCAGGTGCGCGTCGCGAGCTGGGGTATCTTCGCCGCGGCGGAGTTCGACCGCCCGGAGGTCGTCGAGGACGAGGCCGTCGAGGCCTTTTACCGCGACAACCAGGAACGCTTCACCACGCCGGAGCGTCTGCGCATCGAATACCTGCGCCTGGACCCGGCGGCACTCGAGGTCGCGGTGGATATCACGGAGGAGGACGTGCGCGAGCACTATCAACTGAACGCGCAGCGCTACGAAGAGCCCGAACTGCGGCGGGTACGGCAGATCCTGATCGACGGCGACGGAGCGGATGCCGAGTCCCGGATCCGCGAGCTGCGCGACCGGATCGAGGCCGGGGAGGACTTCGCGGAGCTGGCCGCCGAGCACTCCGATGACAGCCTGTCGGCGGACCGCGGTGGCGACCTGGGCCGGATCGCGCGCGGGGACCTGGACCGGGTGCTCGAGACGGTGATCTTCTCCCTGCCCGAGGGACTGGTCAGCCAGCCGGTGCAGACCGGTCTGGGCTGGCACGTGGTCGAGGTCACGGAGATCGAGGAGT
The DNA here is from genome assembly GCF_041690275.1 of Thioalkalivibrio sp. NCBI lineage: Bacteria > Pseudomonadati > Pseudomonadota > Gammaproteobacteria > Chromatiales > Ectothiorhodospiraceae > Thioalkalivibrio > Thioalkalivibrio sp. The sequence goes on along the minus strand of NZ_JAWLHP010000028.1, from coordinate 5,956 downwards.
CGCGCCGGCAGCCCTTCGAGGAGGTGCGCGAGGAGGTCGAGCGCGACCTGCGCGACCGGCGTGCGGAACAGCGGCAGATCCAGGTGCTGGACGACCTGCTGTCACAGAGCTTCGAGAATCCGGATAGCCTGGGTCCCGCGTCGGCCGCGACCGGTCTCGAGATCCGGACCACGGACTGGTTCACCCGGGAATCGGGAGAGGGTGTGGCCGAGTACCGCGGGGTGCGCGAGGCCGCCTTCAGTCCGGCGGTACGGCGCGACGGGCGCAACAGCGAGGCCGTGGATCTTCCCGACGGCAGCACCGTCGTGCTGCGCCTGGAGGAACGGCAGGAGCCGTCCGTACGGCCACTCGAGGAGGTCGCCGGTGAGATCCGCGAGATCCTGCAGCAGGACGCGGCGGCCCAGGCGGCCCGTGAGCGGGGTGAGGAAGTCCTCGAGACCCTCGCCGATGACCGCCGCGTGACGGAACTCGCCGAAGAGGAGCCGGAGCGGTGGACCCTGTCCGCGGCGGTCAACCGCGCCACCGGCCCGGAGGACCCCGAGACCGAGCTGCCCGGCACGCTGTTGAACCGCCTGTTCCAGTTGCGTGCCCCGCGGGGGGACGAGGTCGTCACCGATGGCGTGCAACTGGCCGGCGGCGATTTCGCGGTGCTGGTGCTGGAGTCGGTCCGGATGCTGGAGGCCTCGGAGGCGGTCGAGGACCTGAACAGGGCCGCGGATGACCTGCAGGTGGCCTACTCGAGCGCCGAATTGCGGGCCTATCTGGCCTGGCTGGAATCGCAGGCGGATATCCGCCGCTTCCCGGAGAACCTGGAGTAGGGTGGGCCAGGCCCAGCGGGCCCACCACTCCGGCCTGGGATCGGAAGCGAACATCCGCCGCTTGCCGGAGAACCCGGGGTAGGGTGGGCCAAGCGCAGCGGGCCCACC
>NZ_JAWLHP010000028.1:0-4930 GCF_041690275.1 Thioalkalivibrio sp. | reverse complement strand
GCCCAGCGGGCCCACCACTCCGGCCTGGGATCGGAAGCGAACATCCGCCGCTTGCCGGAGAACCCGGGGTAGGGTGGGCCAAGCGCAGCGGGCCCACCACTGCGCCCGTGTCGGCATGGGGTGGGCACACGTGGTTTTGCCCACCCTACGGCGTTGCCTGCGCGCTCCGGAGTGCGGTGACAGTTACTCCAGTCCGGCCTCGCCCGGGCCGAGCCCGAGGATGTTGAAGCCGGAATCGACATAGGTGACCTCGCCGGTGATGCCGGCCGCCAGGTCGGAGCACAGGAAGGCCCCCGTATTTCCGACCTGTTCGATGGTCACGTTGCGGCGCAGCGGGGCGTTCTTCTCCACGTGATCGAGGATGCGCCGGAAATCGCCGATGCCCGCGGCCGCGAGTGTCCGGATCGGTCCGGCCGACACGGCATTCACCCGGGTGGATTCCGGCCCGAGGGTGTAGGCGAGGTAGCGGACATTGGCCTCGAGGCTCGCCTTCGCCAGGCCCATCACGTTGTAGCTCGGCATCGCGCGCATCGCGCCGAGATAGCTGAGGGTGAGGATCGCCGCGTTGCGGTCCTTCATCATGCCGCGTCCCGCCTTCGCGAGCGCCGCGAGGCTGTAGGAGCTGACGTCGTGGGCGATGCGGAAACCGTCCCGGGTGACGTTGTCCAGGAAGTCGCCTTCCAGCTCCTCCTTCGGGGCGAAGGCGACCGAGTGCACGAGGATGTCGAGTCCGTCCCAGTAATTGTCCAGATGCTCGAAGACCTGCTCGATCTCCTGGTCGCTCTCGACATTGCAGGGCACCAGGATGTCGGAGTCGAAGGCGGCCACCAGCTTCTCGACCCGATCGCGCATGCGGTCGTTCTGGTAGGTGAAGGCGAGTTCTGCGCCCTCGCGGTGCATTGCCTCGGCGAGGCCATAGGCGATGGAACGGTTGCTGGCAACACCGACGATCAGCGCGCGCTTGCCCTTGAGAAAGCCCATGTATTCCTCCTGTTTTCGGTTTTGGCCCTGCTCCCCGCCGAGCGCATCCCGCGGGTCAGGGACCGTCCGGCAATGCTCCCGCGCGAAGACGACCCCTGTGTGCGCAGCCGCCTGCGATCATACCCATGTCCCTGCTGTGCCACCACCGGTCGGTGGCGCACGGCGCGCCGGGCAGGAGAGCCCGGCGTTGCCCGGTATCGAGTCCACGGAAGATCCCGCTGGCGGCCGCCGCTGCAGCGGGGAGGGGTCAGCCTTCGCTCGCCGCGACCCTTCTTGCGACGTACAGCGTCAGGGTGTCGCCGGCGCGGATGCCGTCGCCGTTCAGGCTGTTCCAGCGCCGGAGATCCTGGATCTCGACATCGAAGCGCCGCGAGATCGCGCCCAGCGAGTCCCCCGGGCGGATGCGGTATTCCATGCGCGTGGTATCCGGATCCACGGCCGCATGCGGCAGTTCGAGGACCTGGCCCGGCTGCAGCAGCGCGTCGTGCGGCAGGCCGTTGGTCTCCCGGAGACCGGCGACCCCGACCTCGTGCCGTCGCGCGATGGTCCAGAGGCTGTCGCCGCTCCGGACCGTGTACTCCAGCGGTTGGGTCGAGGGCGGCGGGGCCGCGTTCCGGCCCGGGATGGCCTGGCCGGTGACCGGCACCCGCAGGCGCTGCCCGGCCCGGATCAGATCGCCGTCGAGTCCGTTCATCCCCCGCAGCTCGGCGACACCGATTCCGTGCCTGCGCGCGATCCCGCCGAGATTGTCGCCGGCGCGTACCTCGTATTCCGCGTGGGGAACGAGACCGTGGTCCGGTCCGCGCTCGCGCAGGGCGGTCTCCAGCTCTCCGGCGGCAGAGGCGGGAAGCAGCAGATGCTGCGCCGCATAGGGATGGGTAACGGTCCGGTGGTACCCCGGGTTCAGCCGCGCGATCTCGGTGAATTCCACCCCCGCGAGTTCGGCAATGTACTCGAGGTCCGCCTGACGTCCCGGGTCTACCGGTCTCAGGTAGGGCTCGTTCGCGATCACCGGAATCCTGACGCCATGGCGTTCCGGTTCGTCGATCAGCGCGCGCAGCGCCAGCAGCCGGGGCACGTAGGACATCGCCTCGCTGGAGAGCTGCAGGCTCCAGTAGTCCGTCGGTTTTCCGGCCGCCGCGTTGGCGGCGATCGCGCGCGCGACGTTGCCCTGCCCGAAGTTGTAGGCGGCGAGCGCCAGATACCAGTCTCCGAAGCGGGCGTGAAGGCGTTCCAGATAGTCCAGCGCCGCGTGGGTGGACTGGTAGACGTCGCGCCGGCCGTCATACCAGTCGTCCTGGATCAGCCCGAAGTGCTCACCGGTGCCGGGAATGAACTGCCAGATGCCGGCCGCGCTACCGCTGGATGTGGCCTCGGGGGCGTAGCCGCTCTCCACGATCGGCAACAGCAGCAGTTCACCGGGTAGACCCCGCCGCTCAATCTCGGTCAGGATGAAATGGACAAAGGGTTCCGCCCTTGCGGAGGCGATGGTGATGATGTTCGGGTGCTGGCGGTAATGCCGTTTGTAGACTTCCACCCGCGGGTGATGCAGGTTCTCGGTCATTGCGAAGCCGAGCCTCGCCCGGCTCCAGATGTCCGGGGCATCCTCCGGCTTCGTCGCGGCCTGGCGCAGCGCGCGGCCCGCGTCCTGCGCGAGCTCCCGCCGCGATCCCGGGCGCAGGACCTCGACCGGCTCTGCCGATCCGGTCGGGTTCGCCACCTGGGCCACCGCCCTCGGCTTGTCGTGGAGGCTGCAGCCGGTACCCAGCAGGGCGCCGACAATCAATACGAGGGGCAGGGGAAGAAGTCGGATAATCATGGACCTGAAGCATAGTCCAGAGAGAGGTTTTCACCAAGCATCCAGGGCCGATTGCCTGCGGGACTGGTATCGCGGTCCGCACGGGCTGCGCACCCTCGCGGGCCTGCGCCAGCACGTGCAGGTCTTGTGTCGGCCGCGCTTCGGCGATGCCTGGCTGGAGGTCGGCCCCGTGAGCCTGCTGCACCCGGAGTGGACCGGCCCGGTCCACGCGCTGCACGCGGATCCGCGGAGCAGGACCCTGCCGGCGCAGGGAGACCTTTTGCCGCTGGCCGCAGCGACGTTTTCCTGCGTGCTGGTCGCGCATGCCGTCGGTGATGCGGGAGACGCCGGGGATGTCATTGCCGAGGCCGCCCGCGTGCTGGCCCCCGAGGGCCACCTGTTCCTCCTCGAGTGCAGTCACTGCGGTTCGCCCGGCAGACACCGCCTGCGTCCGGGACTGCGGCGGCGCAGCCGGCGCCTGCTGCGCCGGGCCGGACTGGAGGTGCACCGCCAGGTCGCACTGAGCCTGCTGCCCGCCGTCCTCCCGGACGGCTGGCACCGGCGGCTGGGCCCCCTCGATGCCGCGGTGTCGCCCTGGCTGCCCGTGCTGGGAAGCTGCGTGCTGACGGTGGGCAGGCGCCGGGACCTGATGCCGATCGCCCCTGCACCGAGCCGCCTGCGCTGGTCGCGCGACGCCGTGCGCGCGGGCGGGAGATCGCAATGGGCGTGAACGGCGGCAAGGTCTTTGTCTTCACCGACGGGGCCTGCCGTGGCAATCCGGGTCCCGGTGGCTGGGGCGCGGTGCTGCGCTTCGGTGAGGTTGAACGGGAACTCTACGGGGCCGAGCCCGAGACGACGAACAACCGGATGGAACTGACCGCAGCCATCCGTGCGCTGGAGGCCCTGAAGCGGCCCTGCCGGGTGGAGCTGCTGACCGACTCGCAATACGTGAAGCAGGGCATCACCGCTTGGCTGCCCGGTTGGAAGCGGCGCGGCTGGCGCTCCTCCAGCGGCGGACCGGTGAAGAACCGTGACCTCTGGGAGCAGCTCGATGCGCTGGCCCGCCAGCACCAGGTGGAATGGTTCTGGGTTCGCGGTCACACTGGGCACCCCGAGAACGAGCGGGCCGACCGCCTGGCCAACCGCGCGATCGACGAGATGCTGCGCGCGCGTCCCAAGGGCGGTGGGTAGACTTCATGGAGGCTATGGGCGACGCTCAAGGCAGGCTTCCACCACGGCACGGAGAACCCGAAGATGCGCCAGATCGTCCTCGACACCGAGACCACCGGCCTGGAGCCGGCGGATGGCCACCGGATCATCGAGATCGGCTGCGTGGAGATCGTGAACCGGAGGCTGACCGGCAACCGCCTGCACGAGTACCTGCAGCCCGATCGCGAGATCGACCCGCGGGCGATCGAGATCCACGGCATCAGCAATGAATTCCTGCTCGACAAGCCGCGCTTTGCGGACGTCGCCGAGCGCTTCCTCGAATTCATCGCGGGCGCCGAGCTGATCATTCACAACGCGCCCTTCGATGTCGGCTTCATCAATCACGAACTGACGCTCGCTGCGGCCAGGGTGCGGCGTGTGGAGGACGTCTGCGGGATTCTCGACACCCTCGTGCTCGCCCGCCGGATGCACCCTGGCACCCGCAACTCGCTGGATGCGCTGTGCAAGCGCTACCAGGTGGACGCCTCGACCCGCGTACTGCACGGCGCGGTGCTGGATGCCGGGCTGCTCGCCGATGTCTACCTGGCGATGACCGGCGGCCAGGTGGCGCTGGGTCTGGAGCAGGAGGGCCCGGAGCTGGAAAACCCGGAGGTGCAGGAGAGGGCGCAACGGCGTGCCGGCGCTCTGCGCGTGATCGAACCCAGCCCGGAAGAGCGCGCGGCGCACGCGGAGATGGTTGCGCTGCTCGACCAGAGCGCGGGCGGGACCTGCCACTGGCGCCGCCTGGACCGCTGAGCCGGCCCCTGTGGGAGCGGCCTCCTGTGGGAGCGCCCTCCTGTGGGAGCGCCCTCCTGTGGGAGTGGCCTCCTGTGGGAGCGGCCTCCTGTGGGAGCGGCCTCCCGGCCGCGATGGCCCTGGGCACCCAAGGCAGCCCCACATCGCGGCTGGAAGCCGCTCCCACAGCAGGTCAGCCCCCTCGCC